>JAZUCN010000181.1:0-3314 GCA_045639205.1 Oscillospiraceae bacterium
CAAGACGCGTGGCAGAGGGCGACATGGCGGCGAAGAATAAGCTGACAGAAGCCAATCTGCGACTGGTCGTTTCGATTGCGAAGAAGTATTCCGGCCGCGGTCTTCACATTTTGGACCTGATTCAAGAGGGCAATACGGGACTTATCCGCGCGGTTGATAAGTTTGACTATACAAAGGGAAACAAATTCTCTACATATGCGACTTGGTGGATTCGTCAGGCCATTACCCGCGCGATTGCGGACCAGGCAAGAACGATTCGCGTGCCGGTGCATATGGTGGAGGTCATCAACAAGGCTACGCGCTGTAACCGCAAACTCGTGCAGGAACTTGGCCGTGAGCCGACGCTCGAGGAGATCGCAGCTGAACTGAATCTTCCGATCGAGAAGATTATCGAGGCTAACCGCACTGCGGCAGACACGCTGTCTTTGGATATGCCCGTTGGCGATGAGGAAGATACGACCATCGGCTCGTTTGTCGAGGACGACAATACGCCGAGCCCTGCTGATGCAACGTCGAACACGCTGTTGGCTGAGGCGCTGACAGAGATTCTCGGCACACTGACCGAGCGCGAGGCGGACGTGCTTCGTATGCGCTTTGGTATGTTTGACGGCCGTACGCACACGCTCGAAGAGGTCGGTCAGATTTTTGGCGTGACGCGTGAACGTATCCGTCAGATCGAGAACAAGGCAATCCGCAAACTGCGTCATCCGTCTAGAGCGAAAAAAATCAAGGATTTCTACTGCTGATGTAACAAAAACCCCCACTCGCTTACAGCGAGCGGGGGTTTTCTTATTGCTTGGGTGAAATCTCGTTCCAGCAGGTAAAGCCGAGAATCAGGATGCCGCCGATGATTTGCCACAAGGTCATGGTTTCACCGAGTACGGTGACGGAAATCAAAACGGCAACGAGTGGGTCGATATAGCTCAAAATGGCCGCTTTTTGGCCGGGCAGTTCGCGCAGAGAAGAGAAGTACATGCAATATGTAATGCCTGTATGGACGAGGCCGACAATCAGCAAGCAAATCCACGCAACGGTGTTCAGACTCTGCAGACCGATGCCGCCGTTCAGCGCAACATAAGGAAGCAGAACAACGATGGCGGCAAGGAACTGCAGGAAGGTTCTGTGGATGCCGTCGACATTCTTGATAAACTTGTTGATCAGCACGACAGAGGCATAAAGCGCGGCCGCGCCGAGGCCGAAGAGAATGCCGATGAGGTCATTGCCGCCGTGCAGATCGCCGATTCCTGTGATCATGACAAGTCCGACGGTGGACATGATGAAGCAAAGAAACTGCTTGCCCGTCAGTTTTTCACGGAACAGAATCGGGCAGACGACGGTGACGATAACGGGAGCAAAATAATAACTCAAAGTGGCGACGGACACGGTGGTGTATTTATAGGCCTGGAAAAGCAAAATCCAGTTAAAGCCCATTGCGACGCCTGAAATCAAGAGCAGGGGAATATCTTTTTTGATTTGCGCGAAGGGTATGTGCTGTTTGGTGATGAGCAAAAACAGTGCGATCAAAACTGCCGCCAAAATTGCGCGGCAAAGTGCCAAAGCGCCTGATGAGATCGGAATGTTGCGCACGAAAGGTGCCAAGGTGCCGAAAATGGCCATGGATGTGATCAGCATCAAACGCGGATTGGGATTCTTTTTCATAGGTGTTCCTCTCAATCTCTAACCAGCCTACTGCGGTCGATGCGGCTATCATAGCAAAGAACCGAGAGCGCGTCAACGAAAAAGGGAAAGATACGAAGAAAAAGCCCCGTTCCGCACGGAACAGGGCTTTTTTGTTTGGTTTATGCCTTGGCCTGGCTCTTCTTGCGAATGAACTGGAAGAGGACAACGGCGGCAATCAGCGTGATGCCGATGCTGTCGGTCACGATGCCCGGGACGAGCAGCAGCAGACCACCTACGAGCAGGGGAATGCGCAGCGGCCAGTGGATGGGCATGAACACGTAACCTGCAAGGCAGGAAGAGATGCCGAAGATGCCCATCAGTGCGGTGACAGAGTTCAGTGCGACCTCACCGATGGTGGCGTTGATGAGCAGCAGCGAGGGGCTGAGCGCAAAGATGTACGGAACGACGAAAGCAGCAATGGCAAGTTTGGTAGCGTTCATTGCGGTCTTCATCGGGTCGGACTTTGCGATTGCAGCGCCTGCGTAGGCTGCCAGCGCGACAGGGGGAGTCAGGTCAGCAACGATACCGAAGTAGAAAACAAAGAAGTGTGCTGCCAGCGCGGGAACGCCCATGGTGATGAGGATCGGCGCGCATGTCGATGCCATGATGCAGTAGTTTGCAGTGGTCGGAACGCCCATGCCGAGGACGATGCAGCAGAGCATCGTGAGGAACAGGGCAACGAACATCTGCAGAGCAGGGGGGAACGCCGCAGAAGCCGAGGTGATGGCGGCAATCAGCTGCGATGCAAGACCGGTCATGGTGATGCAGCCAGAGATGATGCCGGCGACACCGCAGGCGGCGACAACGGAGATGCAGCTCTGCGAGCCTGCGGCAAGTGCTTCCACGCACTTGCTGATCGGCATATCTGCATTCTTCTTCAGCATGCAGATCAGGCAGCTGAGGATGCCGATAATGGTGACGATGGTGTTGAGCGTCGGATTAAGCGGCACGAAAATAGACACGAGCAGAGCGGCGCAACCGGTGAGCGAAAGGATGGGATCCTTGCGCATGTTGCTGACGGCGATGGCAAAGAGAATGGCAAGAACTGCCGAATATGCCATGGTCTTGGTGTTGCTCGAGACGAGGTAAATCAGAATGATCAGCGGCAGAAGCAGGTAAGTCTTCTTGATGAGGTTCTTGACCTTCGGAAGCTCATCGCGGCTGATACCCTTCAGACCGAGGCGGCGAGCCTCAAGGTGAACGGTAATGAAAATACCTGTGAAGTACAGAATTGCGGGCAAGATGCCGCAGACAATGATGTTCGAATAGGGAAGGCCGACATAGTCAGCCATAAGGAAGGCGGCTGCGCCCATGATCGGGGGCATGATCTGGCCACCGGTGGATGCGGCGGCTTCAACTGCCGCGGCAAATTCGGGCTTATAGCCTGTGCGCTTCATCATGGGGATGGTGATCGAGCCACTGCCGACTGTGTTGGCAACAGAGGAGCCCGAGACCATGCCTTCGAGTGCGCTGGCGATGACAGCAACTTTTGCAGGACCGCCGGAAGCCGCGCCTGCGATGGCGTTTGCAAACTGGATGAAGAAGTCAGCAACGCCCGTACGCTCCAGGAATGCACCGAAGAGAATGAAGATGACAATGTACTTTGAGCAGACATTGACGGGGGTGGAAAGAAT
>JAZUCN010000182.1:0-2614 GCA_045639205.1 Oscillospiraceae bacterium
GTTGTCAAATCCTTTTTTCACGATTCTCTCTCCTGTATTCTTCCGAAATTGCCGACACAATTTTCTGCGCCGACAAACGTTTCTTCAGTATAAATGATATCCCGAATTGCGTCGAAATGCAACCGCGCACGCGCAGAAAAAAGAACCAAAGTTCCAGGGGGATTTTTGCAGTTTTCAACAATCTTTTCAAAAATGGGCAAACCTTGACTTTATTTTGCGAAAAAGGTATACTAACAACTATATAATGGGTTTTTAGCCCCAAGTGAAACACAACATCATGAGAGGGAACACGATGAAGAAAAAACAGGATTACGGCAATGAGAGCATCTCGTCCTTAAAGGGCGCAGACCGCGTGCGAAAGCGCCCTGCGGTCATCTTTGGCTCGGATGGTCTTGACGGCTGTCAGCATGCCGTGTTTGAGATTCTTTCCAACGCCATCGACGAGGCGCGCGAAGGACACGGCGATACCATCGTCGTTACGCGCTATCTCGACCACTCCATCGAGGTCGAGGACTTTGGCCGCGGCTGTCCTGTCGACTGGAACGAAAACGAAGGCAGATACAACTGGGAACTGGTTTTCTGTGAGCTTTACGCAGGCGGCAAGTACGAGAACAACGCAGGCGGCGACTATGAATTCTCCCTGGGTCTGAATGGTCTTGGCGCTTGCGCCACACAGTATTCTTCCGCTTATTTTGATGCCACTATTCGCCGCGATGGCATGAAATATTCCCTCCACTTTGAAAAGGGTGAAATCGTCGGCGAGATGAAAAAAGAGCCGACTGACCGCAAAAAAACGGGCTCTACGTTTCGCTGGCTTCCCGACCTCGAGGTCTTTACCGATATCAATGTCCCGCTCGAATACTATACGGATGTTCTCAAGCGTCAGGCAGTTGTCAACGCGGGCATCACGTTCCGTCTGCGCAACGAGATTTCCGCCAACCGCTTTGAAACCACGGATTACCGCTACGAAAACGGCATTTTGGACTATGTCACCGAGCTGACCGAGCAGGGCGCAATTTCCATGCCCCAGTTCTGGCAGACCGAGCGCAAGGGTCGCGACCGCGATGATAAGCCCGAATATAAGGTGCGCATCTCTGCGGCGGTCTGCTTCTCCAACCAGGTCAACCGCATCGAATACTACCATAACTCCTCGTGGCTCGAATATGGCGGCGCGCCCGAAAAAGCTGCACGCAATGCTTTTGTCTACGCCATCGATGCTTATATCAAAAACGCAGGCAAATACACGAAAAACGAGTCGAAAATCACCTTCCAGGATGTTGCCGATTGCCTCGTACTCGTCACCAACTGCTTCTCTACGCAGACCTCCTACGAAAATCAGACCAAAAAAGCGATTACCAATAAATTCGTGCAGGAAGCCATGACGGAATTCTTCCGTGAACGCCTGAACGTCTACTTCATCGAAAACAAAGCCGAGGCAGACCGTATTGCCGAGCAGGTGCTTGTCAACAAGCGCTCGCGCGAAACGGCAGAAAAAGCAAGACAGACCATCAAGAAAAAGCTTACGGGCAATCTTGATATCTCCAACCGCGTGCAGAAATTTGTCGACTGCCGCACCAAGGACGTGTCCAAGCGCGAAATTTACATCGTCGAGGGCGATTCCGCATTGGGATCGGTCAAGCTCTCGCGCGATGCCGAGTTCCAGGGCATCATGCCCGTGCGCGGCAAAATCCTCAACTGCCTCAAAGCAGATTACGAGCGCATTTTCAAGTCTGATATCATCACCGACCTCATCCGCGTGCTTGGCTGTGGCGTGGAAGTGCAGATGAAAAAAGCGGCCAAAGACCTCACGGCCTTTGACCTCAACAACCTGCGCTGGAACAAAGTCATCATCTGTACCGACGCCGACGTTGACGGCTATCAGATTCGCACCTTGATTCTGACCATGATTCACAGACTCTGCCCCACGCTTATTCAAGAGGGCTATGTCTATATCGCAGAGTCGCCGCTGTACGAGATCACCTATAAGGACAAGACATGGTTTGCCTATTCCGAGAGCGAAAAGGCAGACATCCTGCGCGAGCTGGAGGGCAAGAAAGTCTCCATCAACCGCTCAAAAGGTCTTGGCGAAAACGATCCCGAGATGATGTGGCTGACGACCATGAATCCCGAAACGCGCAGACTCATCAAGGTCATGCCGCAGGATATCGCGCGCACGCAGGAGATTTTTGACCTCCTGCTTGGCGATAACCTCGCAGGCCGCAAAGAGCATATCGCGGAGAACGGCTATAAATACCTCGACCAGCTCGATGTGTCGTAAGTAAGGACGGAGCGTTATGGCAAAGAAAAAACAACAACCCGAACTGAATAAGAAGGCGATCAACGCCAATGTCGAAGGTTTGCGTGCCGAGGTGCTCGAACAGCCGATTTGCGAAACGCTTGAGCAGAACTATATGCCCTACGCGATGTCGGTCATCGTCTCGCGCGCCATTCCCGAAATCGACGGCTTCAAGCCCTCGCACCGCAAACTGCTCTATACCATGTACAAAATGGGGCTTTTAAACGGTGTTAAGACCAAGAGTGCGAACATCGTGGGTCAGACCATGCGCCACAACCCCCACGGGGATGCCGCCATCTATGAAACCATGGTGCGTCT
>JAZUCN010000183.1:0-9302 GCA_045639205.1 Oscillospiraceae bacterium
CCTATTACCCTATTGTGTTTCATTATAGCCGCTTGTACGCAAACTGTCAATTGCCGCACGCCGTTTGAAAATTAACACAAACCCCGCCTTTGCGTGATGCGAAGGCGGGGTTCTCTTATTCTGCCAAGCCGTATTTGATGCGGATGCGTTCTAATTTTTCCAGCATCGGCTCTGCCGCAAGCCACAAAAACAGCCATGTCGCGACCGCCTGCATGCAGTCCATCGGGAAGCCTGCCGCCCAGTAACTTGCAAACACGCCGAGGCTCATTTGCTCTGCCATCATCAGCGCGGATGCCGTGTTCATGATGCCGCCGTAGATGACGATGGCAGACAGCGCGCCGAAGATGCACAGCAGGAGTTTTCTGCGGCGATGTTTGCAGTTTTTGAACAGCAAGCCTGCCAAAAATCCGATGATGCCCATGCAGAACATCTGCCACGGCGTCCACGGACCTTGCGAAAATAACATATTGCTTGTGAGCATGCTCATCGCGCCGACCAAAAAGCCCGTTTCCGCGCCAAAGGAGGCGCCTGCGATGATGCACAGAGCCATCACGGGCTTAAACTGCGGAAGCATGAAGAATACCGCGCGCCCTGCCACGGCAATCGCGCACAAAACCGCGATGAGCACCAATTCTCTTGCCTGCGGTTTTCTGCTCTCAAAGATGAGGAAAAACGGGAGCATGCACTCGAAGAGGACAAGAAGCGATGTGAGATAATACTTCCTGCCGTCAAAATAATGCTCGCCCAAAAACAGCGTCAGCGGAATGAGAAGCAGAATCAGAATCGTCGCGACAACCGTCCGCTTATTCACGCGCTTTTTCTTTGCCGCGCACAGGGGTGCATCCGCCTGCACCGCCCGCGGTTTTGGCAAATCTGTTTTCTCTTTGCAGGGCGTGGGCGGAAGCGTCCCGCCGCAGACTGCAATCAAATCCTCTGCCGTCACGCAGTCGCTCGCATAGTCGCGCGCGATGCGGTTGGCAGCTGTGGTGTAAAAACTGTTGCCGCCAAAGAATTTGCGCGGCGTGCCCTCGGTCACAATTGCGCCATCGAACAAAAGCGCACAGCGGTGGGCATAGTTTGCGCAGAACTCCACATCGTGGCTGACCATCAGAATCGTCACACCCTGCGACAGGAGAATCTTTAAAATGTCCGCAAAGGTCTGCTTGAAGGCGCTGTCGAGCCCCTTGGTCGGCTCGTCGAGCAGAAGCACATTCGGCCTTGTCAGAAGCAATTTCGCCAATGCCGCGCGCTGTTGCTCGCCGCCCGAAAGGTCATACGGATGGCGCTCAAGCAGGTCTGTCAGCCTGCAAAGGCGCGCGATGTCCGCGATGCGCGTCTGCTGTTCTTCTTTGCACAGCGTTTCTTCCTGCAATGCCTCGCACAAATCCTCGCGCACGGTTTTTTTTACAAACAGCGCCTGCGGATTTTGCGGCAGAAGGCTCACGCGCCCCGTGCTTTGCACCTCGCCTCTGTATGGCTTGTGCACACCTGCGAGGAGTTTAAGGGTGGTTGTCTTGCCCGCACCGTTGCCGCCGAGCAATGCCACAAACTCGCCCTTTTTCACCTGCACCGACAGCCCTTTGACCACATCGAGGCTGTTTTTTTCGTATTTGAAAAAGACCTCATCGGCGCGGATCACGACTTCATCGGCGTAAGAATACGCAGGCGCTGCGGGCAATTCTTCGGGCGCGTGCGTCTGCAGGTATTCCGCAAGCCACGCCCGCCCTTCGCGCACGGTAACGGGGCATGCCGCCTCGCTGTTCGTCGCCGCCCACACGCGCATGGCGGTCGGCATCGCGAGGAACATTTCGTGTCCGCACTCTTTAAGCGCAAGCCCGACCTCCTGCGAAGAGCCCGCGCAGAGGATACTTCCCCTGTCCATCACCGCTACGCGGCTTGCCAGTGCGAATGCCTCTTCCAGGCGGTGCTCGGTGAGGATGACGGTCGTTCCAAGTTCACGGTTGATTCTGCCGAGCATCGACAAGAATTCCGATGCCGCGATGGGGTCAAGTTGGCTGGTCGGCTCGTCGAGAATCAGAACCGACGGCGACATCGCCATGACGGATGCGAGATTGAGCAGCTGCTTCTGTCCGCCCGAAAGTTCGGTCACATCCTTATAAAACCACGTTTCAATACCAAAGAAACTCGCCATCTCCGCGACTTTGCGGCGGATGGTGGGCGTGTCATAGCCGAGGCTCTCGAGCCCGAAGGCCAGTTCGTGCCAGACCTTATCGGTCACGATCTGCTCGTCGACATTCTGCCGCACAAAACCGATGCGCCCGCTCTGCGTACGCGCATCAACCTGCGCAAGGCTCTTGCCCTCAAACAAAATCTCGCCTTCGCGCACGCCATGCGGCGCAAGCACGCTTTTGAGCTGACGAAGAAGTGTGCTCTTTCCACAGCCCGACGGGCCGCAGACGAGCAAAAACTCGCCCTGTTTTACGCTCAAATTTACTGCATTTAACGCTTTTTCCTGCTGATTTGGGTAGGAAAAACTTAAGTTTTTGATTGTGAAGTTGTCCATTTCCTACCCTCCCATCCGTTTAAAATCAGCGGTGTTGCGCAAAGCACCAAATATACCGCAAAGAAGCACAGGCTCTGCGCTGTGATTCGCGCGCCCGTCAGCATCGGAAAATATGACCATTTCAAATAGCCCGCGGCGATGCCGTAAATCAGATACGCCGCACAAAATGCGAGCCATGTAAGCAGCAGTTTGTCGCGAGCGGTGATGCGGTAAATGGAAAATGCCGTTCTGTTTGGCAGTCCGTAGCCGCGGCTTTTCATGCTGTCTGCGGTTTCCACCGCGCTCTCCAAACTCCATGTGACCATGATGGAGACGACCTTGATGGCGCGTTTTAGTTTTTCTCGCGCGCCCTTTTCCTCTACATCGCCGTGCAGGCTTCTCTGTGCCTCGCGCACCACGCGCATCTGCGCGGAAAAGCGCGGAATAAAGCGGAGCGTCATGCTCAGAACCAAGGACAGTGCGGGAATCACACGCCCGAACAGATAAATGAATTTGTCCGAACTCATCACAATGCTGTAGCATCGGAACCACAGCATCACGCCCGCGAGCATGGCGGCAGATGCCGCGCCGTAGAGAATGCTCTCGAGCGTCAGGGGATTGCCCGAGGGCAGGTAGGTCAGAATCGTACTGCCTGCGTGATTAAACGCGGGATTGATGATGGCCGCAAGAAGCATCATCGGAAGCAAGAAGCAAAGCGCAAAGCGCAGGACTTTTTTGCCCTCAAGAAAGAGCGCATAGAAAAGCGCGCAAATGAGTGATACGCACAGCCCAATTGGATGCATCCAAAACATCGAAAATCCCAGTACCAAGACAAAATACAGGAAACTCACAATGGGATGGCAGGATGAAAAACTGTCCTTATGCTGCACGATATCACTCCTTTCCGAAAAATAAAGCACCCACACGGTCTTGTGTGGGTGCTGGCAGGCATGAAAACAGCCTCGTCCGGTGGTGGCAGACGATTCTGACAGCTGACGTATCTGACTTACCCTCTTTTGAGGTATCACAGTGACCCACTCGCGGGGATTCTCACCCCATTCCGCTCCGACATTGTCGGATAAAGCCGTATCGATGAACTTGTACCGGTATTATAGCGCAAAATGTACTGCTTGGCAAGCATTTGCGTGGACAAAAGGCGACAATATCTGTATAATATAGAAAACTCTGTATGGAGGTTTTCTGCATGGACGAGTATTTGCGTGCTGTGCTCTTGCAGTTTGCGCTTTTTGACCGATTATCTTGACGGCGACCGCTATTTTGCCACGCAATACGAGGGGCACAACCTTGACCGATGCCGTACGCAGTTCAAACTCGTTTCCGACATGGAAGCAAAATGGGAGCAGATGCACACCATTGTGCAAAGTCTCTGCCGCTGAATACAACAAAAACCGACCTGCTGTTTGCAGGTCGGTTTTCTTATTGACGGATATTTCTGCGATATTGGCTCGGAATGCAGCCCAAGTGCTCCTTAAAGCTGCGGTTAAAACTGCGAAGCGAGGTAAAGCCGCTGTCATAGGCACAGCGCAGGATGGGAAGTGTGGAATTTTCGAGCAGATAGCACGCGTGGCTGATGCGGTAATGCGTGACATAGGCATTAAACGAGATGCCCGTTGTTTTCTTAAAATAGCGCGAGAGATAGGAATAGTCATAGCCGATTTTCTTCGACAATTCCAAAAGCGAGCAATCCGCGGCAAAATGCGCCTCGACAAACGAGAAGATTTTATGCAGGAGATTCTCGCTGTCCGCCTGCTTTTCCGTGTAGGCGGCAGATGCATCAAACTGCCCGCAAAGGCTGTACAAAACACCCTTCTTCTGCGCCGAAGACGATGACGGCTCCAATCGCTCAAGCGCGCGCACCAGATACGAATCGGGCGTGAATTTGTTCTCGCACGGAATCTTGTCGGAAACCTTCGTCGCATACGCCTGTACCAGCCTCGGCGAAAAGATGCAGAGGATATGCTCGCTGTCGGTCGACTGCAGACTGTGGATTTGGTTCGGGAAAATCAGAAGCGCCTGATTTTCCTTCAGGCAAAATTCCCGCCCGTCGACCGTGATGCGCATCTGTCCTGCGCGAAGGATGATGATTTCAAAGCATTGATGCAGATGCGCGGGGAAACTGAAATCGCGCCCTTTTTCAATTTTGAGATAGTCGGGCGAGCCCAAATGATTGTACTGATAGAACATAGTGTCCCTCGAAAGTCAAATACTGTCTATATCTTATACGATATATTGCAAGAAATGTCAATTTCTTTGCGTTATACTGAAAACAGAAAGGAGTGATACGCGTGAAATACTTCATCGGCGCTGACCTCGGAACTTCGGCATTGAAAGTTTTGCTTGTCGATGCCGCAGGCGCGATTCACAAGACCATCTCGCGCACCTATCCCGTTTGCTACCCCAATCCCGGTTGGAGCGAGCAGAATCCCGAAGACTGGTGGACTGCGTTTCTGTCTGCCATGGAGGAACTCTCTGCGGATACGGACCTGTCGGAGGTTTCGGGCATCGGCGTAGGCGGGCAAATGCACGGACTTGTCGTGCTCGATGAAAACGATGCTGTCATCCGCCCCGCGATTTTGTGGAACGATGGCAGAACGGACAAAGAAACCGCATGGCTGAACGATGTCATCGGTAAGCAGACGCTCTCTTCCCATACAGCAAACATCGCCTTTGCGGGCTTCACCGCACCGAAACTTCTTTGGATGAAGGCAAGCGAGCCCGAAAAATTCGCGGCAATTCGCAAAATCATGCTCCCGAAGGACTATCTGACCTATAAGCTCACAGGCGTGCACGGCACGGATTATTCCGATGCTTCGGGCACGCTCCTGCTGGATGTGAAAAACAGATGCTGGTCGAAAGAAATGCTCGATATCTGCGGCGTTTCCGCCTCGCAGATGCCGCGGCTTTACGAAAGTTTTGAGCCTGTCGGCAAGGTGCTCTCAGATGTCTGCCTGCAAACAGGTCTTTTGCCAAGCACCACCGTCGTTGCAGGCGCGGGCGATAACGCCGCCGCGGCTGTCGGCACGGGCACGGTTTCTGACGGCGGCTGCAATATTTCCCTCGGCACTTCGGGCACGGTGTTTATCTCCGCAAGCAAATTTGCCCTTGACCCCTACAACGCTCTGCATGCTTTCTGCCACGCGGACGGCGGCTATCACCTGATGGGCTGCATCCTCTCTGCCGCTTCGTGCAACAAGTGGTTCTGCGAGGATATTCTGCGCGCGGACAGTTTTGATGCCGAGCAGGCGGACATCAAGGACGAGCAGTTGGGCCGCAACGATGTGTTTTTCCTGCCGTATCTGATGGGCGAGAGAAGCCCCATCAACGACACCGATGCAAGAGGCACTTTTACAGGGCTTCGCATGGACACCAAACGCGCAGATATCGTGCAGGCGGTGCTTGAGGGCGTATCGTTTGCCATCCGCGATAATCTCGAGATCGCCAAAGCGCAGGGCCTGCAAATTCCGAGCAGTTGTCTTTGCGGCGGCGGCGCGAAATCCGAACTTTGGCAGAAGATTCTTGCAAATGTGCTCGGCATTGAACTCAATCTCCTGCAGACTGAGCAGGGTCCCGGCTACGGCGCGGCGATGCTCGCGATGGTCGGATGCGGGGAATATCCCGATGTCAAATCCTGCGCAGGCGCACTTGTCAGAAAGAGCAAGACGATTTATCCCGATGCTGAAATCACCGCGCGCTATGAGGCGCAGTATCGCAAATTTAAGCAGATTTATCCCCAAATGAAAAACCTGTTCAAAATCATCAAGCGAGGTTTCCGCTATGTCTGAAATTTTTAAGAATATCCCCGTTATCAAGTACGAAGGCAAATCCAGCAAAAACCCGCTGGCATTCAAGTATTACGATGCCGAGCGCATCGTCCTCGGCAAGCCCATGCGCGAGCATCTGCCGTTTGCCATGGCATGGTGGCACACGCTTTGCGCAGGCGGCACGGATATGTTTGGCCGCGACACGGCAAACAAATTCTTTGGCGAAGAGCCCGGCACGATGGCGCACGCCCGCGCCAAGGTCGATGCAGGCTTTGAACTCATGCAGAAACTCGGCATCGAGTATTTCTGCTTCCACGATGTTGACCTCGTGCCCGAGGCATCCGATATCAAGGAAACCAACCGCTGTCTCGATGAAATCACCGACTATATCTATGAGAAAATGCAGCAGACCGGCATCAAGTGCCTTTGGGGTACTGCCAACATGTTCTCCAACCCCCGCTTTATGAATGGCGCGGGCAGCACGAACTCTGCCGATGTCTACTGCTTTGCAGCCGCGCAGATCAAAAAAGCGCTCGAACTGACCGTCAAACTCGGCGGCAGAGGCTATGTGTTCTGGGGCGGCAGAGAGGGTTATGAAACGCTTCTCAACACCGACATGAAGTTCGAGCAGGAAAACATCGCCCGCCTGATGAAGATGGCAGTTTCTTACGGACGCTCCATTGGCTTTACGGGTGATTTTTACATTGAGCCCAAACCCAAAGAGCCCATGAAGCACCAGTATGACTTCGATGCGGCAACAGCCATCGGTTTTTTGCGCCAGTACGGTCTTGCCAAGGACTTCAAACTCAACATCGAGGCAAACCACGCAACACTTGCAGGGCACACCTTCCAGCACGATTTGCGCGTGTCGGCGATCAACGACATGCTCGGCTCGATCGACGCCAACCAGGGCGACCTGCTGCTCGGCTGGGATACGGACGAATTCCCGTCGAATGTGTACGATGCCACCATGTGCATGTATGAAGTCATCAAGGCAGGCGGTCTGACGGGCGGCTTCAACTTTGACGCGAAAACGCGCCGCCCGAGTTACACCGCCGAAGACCTCTTCCACGCCTACATTCTCGGCATGGACACCTACGCCCTGGGTCTGATCAAAGCGGCTGAGATCATCGAAGACGGACGCATCGACAATTTCGTCGCCGAGCGCTACGCAAGTTTCCAAACAGGCATCGGTAAGAAAATTGTAAGCGGTGAGGCTGCGCTCGAAGAACTGGCAGGTTATGCCGAAGAACTGGGCGCGCCCGCGCTCCCCGCGAGCGGCAGCCAGGAATCGCTCACCAACATTCTCAATTCCATTCTTTTTGGATAACGGCATCTGAAAACGCGCAGCGGAAACCCCGCTGCGCGTTTTTTGTGCCCCAAACTTCTATAAATTTTCCCTTAATTTTGTAATAGGTCTTACCTTTGCGCATAACTTATGGTAAACTAGTCAAAACACGCACAGGAGGTGAGCGATTGAAAATCTGGAACGCGAAAATGCAAAGCAAACTCACGGAAGCGCTTTCGGCTGTCGTGCCCGTGATCATCATCGTTCTGCTTCTGAGTATCACCGCCGCACCCGTTTCCCCGAGCGTTCTGCTGAGTTTTTTGACAGGCGCTGTATTTGTGCTCTTCGGTATGATGTTCTTCACGCTGGGTGCGGAGGTCTCCATGACGCCCATGGGCGAAAAAGTGGGCGCGAAGATGACGCAGACCAAAAAACTTTGGTTTATCATTCTGCTGAGTTTTATCCTCGGCGTAATCATCACCATCTCCGAGCCTGACCTGCAGGTTTTGGCCGAACTCGTGCCGTCTGTGCCCAATCAAGCCTTGATTCTCGCCGTTGCCATCGGCGTGGGGCTGTTTTTGGTGGTTGCCATCTTGCGTATGCTCCTCGGCATCCCCCTGCACGCACTGTTGGTAGGTCTTTATATCATCGTCTTTGTCCTTGCGTACTTCGTTCCCGAGAATTTCCGCGCCATCGCCTATGACTCCGGCGGCGTGACCACAGGTCCGATGACAGTTCCTTTTATCATGGCGCTCGGCATCGGTATTTCCTCGATTCGTAATGACCGCCACGCGGCAGATGACAGTTTCGGTCTTGTTGCCCTTTGTTCGGTAGGTCCGATTTTGGCAGTTCTCATTTTGGGGCTTATCTACCTGCCCGACGGCACTCAGCCGCAGATCGCGCAGGATATCGTCCTGTCCGATACAGCAGAACTGCGCGATCTGTTTACGCACGCCCTGCCCGAGTATATGAAGGAGATCGCCGTTTCCCTGCTTCCCATCATCGTCTTCTTCGGGCTCTTCCAAGTCTTCTCCCTGCGCCTTTCGCGCAGAAATCTCGGCAAGATTCTCGTCGGTCTTGTTTATACCTACATTGGTTTGGTGCTGTTCTTAACAGGCGCAAACGTGGGCTTTATGCCTGCGGGCACCTATCTTGGCAGTGTTTTGGCAGACGCAAGTTACCGCTATCTGCTCATCCCCATCGGCGCGGTCATCGGCTATTTCATCGTCAAGGCCGAGCCTGCGGTCTATGTTCTCAACCATCAGGTTGAAGAAATCACCGACGGCGCGATTTCCGCCAAAGCCATGGGCGCAAGCCTTTCTCTTGGCGTGGCGGCTTCGGTAGCTCTCGCCATGACGCGCGTTCTGACAGGCATCTCCATCATGTGGTTCCTCATCCCCGGCTATGCCATCGCCCTTGGTCTCAGCTTTGTGGTCCCCAAGATCTTCACCGCTATCGCCTTTGACTCCGGCGGTGTAGCCTCCGGCCCCATGACCGCCACCTTCCTGCTGCCTCTGGCGCAGGGCGCCTGCGTGGCAGCGGGCGGCAATCTGGCAGCAGATGCTTTCGGCGTTGTCGCCATGGTCGCCATGACGCCGCTTATAACCATACAGATACTTGGCCTTGTCACCGTCATCAAGACCCGCCGCCGCACCGCAGTTGAGTACGTGCCCGAACTTGATGAAGACGCCATCATTGAGCTTTGAGAGGGGGCGGGAGCATGAACACG
>JAZUCN010000184.1:0-3577 GCA_045639205.1 Oscillospiraceae bacterium
GCTCAAGCATCTTGACCTATATGGAAAACACTGACGAGCCAACGCTCAACGGCTTCCTCGAAGAAATCGCGCTCTATACCGATATTGAGCAGTATGATGCCAATGCTGATGCCGCAGTCATGATGACCATGCACAGCGCCAAAGGCTTGGAATTTCCGCATGTGTTCATCGTTGGCGCGGAAGAGGGGATTTTCCCGGGTATGCGCTCGATTGGCGAGGCAGATGAAATCGAAGAAGAACGCAGACTCTGCTATGTTGCCATCACACGCGCCAAACAGACCCTTTGTATCACGCACGCCAAACAGCGCATGCTCTATGGCCGCACAAGCGCCAATCCGCCTTCGCGCTTTTTGAAGGAACTGCCCGAGACTTGCATTGAACGCTCCAGCGCCGTTCCTGCGAGCGCATATCAAGACCGCTACGCAGAGCGTCCGCGCTTGCGTTCGTCGCTCTACGGCGACGAGGCGGGGTGGTATGACTTTAATCAGACGCCCGCGCCGCGCAAAACGGAAGATTACTCCATGCTCACGAAGAAATCCAAGCCGTCCGCGCCTGCTGTGAATTTTGCAAAGGGCGATATGGTCGAGCATACTGCCTTTGGCAGAGGCATGGTACTCACCGTCCTTCCCATGGGTAACGATGCGCTTCTGGAGGTCGCCTTTGACGGCGTTGGAACAAAAAAGCTTATGGCAAAAACCGCGCAGAACCACATGAAAAAACTCGGATAAGTCATGCTCGCCGGCACTTCCCATAAACTAATATGGGAGATGATGCCATGAACCGCAGACGCGCGCGCAGAAGAAACCTTGCCGTGATTATTTTGGCGCTGATTTTGCTTGCACTGGCCATGCTTTTATACCTGCGCTATACGCCGTTTATGCGTGCGGCGGCAGAGAATGTGGTCATCAATTACGCCTCATCTGCCATCACCGATGCTGTCAGCGAAGAGATTTGCAACAGTGGCGTTGATTACAGTAAAATCATGGTTCTCGACAAAGATGTCAACGGGAACATTACCGCCCTGCAGACTAATATGCCGCTGATGAACAGCCTGAAATTCTCCTGTATGGACATCCTGGGAGAGTTGCTCGTCGGCATCGACCTCACAGAGGTTTCGCTTCCAATCGGAAGCATCATCCTGCCGGAATTTTTTGCGGGCAGTGGTCCAAAACTTCCCATCCATGTGCTGTCACTGAACACGACGGAAGGGGAGTTCATCAGCAGTTTTTCCGATGCGGGGATGAATCAGACCATACACCAGATTATCCTGCAGGTACGTGTGAATTTGACCATCCTCACTCCGTCAGGCACGCAGGAAATTGAGGTCTCCTCAGATGTGCCCGTTGCGCAGACCATCATTGTCGGCACCGTGCCAAACAGTTTGTTTACGATTGAATAAAGAAGGTGTAACTATGGACATCAAACAGAGAATGGAGTATCTTGCGGCGGAACTCGAGCGGCATAACCATCTTTACTATGTGCTCGATAATCCGCAGATTGCCGACTTCGAATATGACGCGATGCTCCGTGAACTCGAAGACCTCGAGCAGGCGCACCCCGAATTTGCATCCGACATCAGCCCGACCAAGCGCGTGGGCGGTGCGGCAATCAGCGAGTTTCAAAAGGTGCGCCATGAAGTACCGCTCGAGAGCCTGCAGGATGTCTTTTCCTTCGAGGAAGTGCGTGAGTTTGATGCTCGCGTGAGCCAGAGCGTTTCGCAAGCGGTCTATAGTGTTGAACCAAAAATTGACGGACTTTCCGTCGCGCTTGAGTATGAAAACGGCAGATTCGTGCGCGGCGCGACGCGCGGTGATGGCACTGTCGGTGAAGACGTGACGGAGAACCTTAAGACGATTCGCTCCATCCCGATGACCCTTGAAAACGCACCCGCGAAACTCATTGTCCGCGGTGAGGTTTTTATGCCGCGCACGAGCTTCCACAAGCTCAACGAGCTGCGTGAAAAAAGGGGAGAGGCGCTCTTTGCCAATCCGCGCAATGCCGCCGCTGGCTCTCTTCGCCAGCTTGACCCGAAAATTGCCGCCGAGCGCGGTTTGGATATTTTAATTTTCAACCTGCAGTACGCGCAGGATGTTACGTTTGATACGCATGGACAAACCCTCGATTACCTGAGAAGCCTCCGTTTTAAGGTCATCGACTATAAACTTTGCGCTTCTTGTGCGGAAGTCGAAGCGCAAATTGAGCACCTTGGGCTGACACGTTATGACCTGCCATACGACATGGATGGCGCGGTCATCAAACTAAATAGCCTTGCAGGTCGCGCGCAGATGGGAAGCACCGCGAAATTCCCGCGCTGGGCGGCGGCGTTCAAATATCCGCCCGAGGTCAAGACTACAGTTGTGGAAAACATCGTTGTGCAGGTCGGCAGGACAGGTGTTCTGACACCCAAGGCGGTCGTCGCGCCTGTGTTCCTCGCAGGCACAACGGTCACAAACGCAACGCTTCATAATCAGGATTTTATCGCAGAAAAGGATATCCGAATCGGTGATACGGTCCGTATCCGTAAGGCAGGCGAAATCATCCCCGAAATCCTGTCAGTCGAAAAGGATAAGCGCCCCGAGGGGACAGTTCCGTATCTGCTCCCAAGCGTTTGTCCCGTCTGCGGCTCTGAAGTCGCGCGCGATGAAGATGGCGCGGCCATGCGCTGTACGGGCACACAGTGTCCTGCACAGTTGGCGCGCAACCTCACACACTTTGTTTCCCGCGATGCGATGGATATTGACGGTCTTGGTAGCGCTATCATTGAGCAGTTGCTTGATCATGACATGATTCAAAGCCCCGCGGATTTGTACTGCCTGGACTATGAAAAGTTTGCCTCCCTCGAGGGGCAGGGCGCAAAATCCGCAGAAAATCTGCGCAAGGCCATTGAAAACAGCAAACAGAACGATTTGAGCAAACTCCTCTTTGCCTTTGGTATCCGTCAGGTCGGAAGCAAAGCGGCAAAGGTGCTTGCAACATCGTTTGGCACGCTCGATGCGCTCATGCAGGCAACGGAAGAGGAACTGACCGAAATCAGCGATGTCGGCCCCATCACCGCGCACAATATCCGCTCTTGGTTTGACAGCCCACAGTCGCAGGAACTGATCCGGCGCCTGCGCGAGGCAGGACTCAATTTTGAAACATCTTTCAAGGTTGAAGACGCGCGCTTTGCGGGGCTTACCTTCGTGCTCACAGGCGCACTCAACCTTTTCACCCGCGAAGAGGCAACCGAGAAGATTGAGTCGTTTGGCGGCAAGGCATCGGGTTCGGTGTCCAAAAAGACCTCTTATGTTGTCGCAGGTGAAAATGCGGGCAGCAAACTCCGCAAAGCGCAGGAACTTGGCATCCGCGTGCTCACAGAAGAAGAATTCCTGGAGATGATCCAATGAAAATTACCCTTGTTTGCAGTTGTGGTCTGCTTTTTGAGCACGAGGGCGGCAAACTCTTTGTTGACGGCATCACCGTCCGTTTTCCGCCGTTTTTCACACTGCCTGATAGTGAATTCGAGTGCATTCTTTCCGAAAAACCGCCATACGATGGCTTAGATGCACTTGCGTTTACGCATCTGCATCCCGACCAT
>JAZUCN010000185.1:0-5167 GCA_045639205.1 Oscillospiraceae bacterium
GCTTTGCATAATGAAGTCTGCGCAGCTGCGCGCTGATGGAGGCAAGAATCACAATCGGCTCTTCCTGCATCGCAAGACGTGTCTGCAGTTTCTGCAGAGCCTTTTCGTAGTTACCCTCGGTGATGGCGTTGGAAATGTCAAATGCACCCGCGTTCAGCGCGGGAATCACCACCGCGTCAATATCCTCGCGGCAGATATTGACCGACTTGGCATAAGACGAAATCTTGTCAATTTCCGATACAAGGGTCTGCATCGAGCCATCGGTCAGGAAAATCAAATGCCTGCAAAGTTCGTCCGATATCTGCTTCTCATGTGCGCGGAAATGCCTGCAGACCCAACTGACCAGTTCGCGCTCGGATTGTTTTTCAAACGAAATGACCTGCGCGTGTTTTTTGATAACATCGGCAAACACCTTCATCTTCGCACTGGTCTTAAATTCAAAGGCGCTGTATGCCAGCACCACACAACAGTACTCGGGAATATCGCTGAGAATCCGCGCATACTGCTCGCACTCATGCTCTCTCATGAGGCTAAAATCCACATCGTCCACGCGCACGAGTGTCCGCTCTGCCATCATCGGCATCGCCTCGACCGCCTCGGCAAGCGCCTCGGGTGAGAGGGTCTGCGAATCAAAGCGATGGACATTGAATGCATCTGCCACTCCGCTGGAGAGTTTCTTCATCAACTGTTCGAGGTAATATGTGCGCAAATAGGCTTCCTCACCGCAGAAGACATAGAATGTATGCAGTTGTCCGCTCTTGAGGTCGCTCTTAAACTGCGCCAACATGTCCGGCTTCTGCTCCTGCCTCTTTGCCACAATTTCACCCCTTAATCACAATCATTCCGCACTCGTCCGTGCGGTAAATCTGCGCCCCTGCCGTAACGATGCGCGTCAGCGCCGCATCCGACGGATGTCCATATGTATTGTTCTTGCCGACACTGATGAGTACAGTCTGCGGCGATGTTGCCTGCAGGATTCCATAGCCCGTTGAATGTTTCGAGCCGTGATGCCCTGCAACCAGTGTATCGACATGAGAAAGTTCGTGCGCGGCAAACAACTTTGCCTCCGCGCGCATGGACAAGTCGCCTGTTACTAGAATATCATAATCTTCGGCAGATGCCAAGACACAGATTCCCGAATCGTTGCTGTCTTTGCTTGATACGGGCGCGAAAATCTGCATCGTACCCACACCCATCGGCACAGCTGTGTCACAAGACACCTTATGCACCTGCACGCCCTGCGCTTTGGCAAATTGCGTAATTTCTTCTCTTCTTCCCGACTCGTCCTCGCCCGATGGCAGATACAGATGCTCCACCTGCATTCTTGACAGGAATTGCTCTGTGCCATTCGTGTGGTCCTCGTCAAAATGCGTCAGCACCAAGGCTTTGACGGAAAAGAATCCGCGGGCACGCAGATACCGCGCAGCAATTTCCCCTGCCTCGGCATCGTAGTGCCCACCGCAGTCAATCACCGCAACCTCATCCTCACAGCGGAAGACAAGGCATTGCCCGTTGCCAACATCGAGCGCCGTAAAACTATAGGTCGGAATACGGTAATCGAAAAATGCCAAAAGCGCACAAACAATACACGCACCGACAAGCGGCAAAATTTCACGCCTGATGCGCAGGCTTCCGCGCACAGCAAGGATCAACGCCGCAGCATACACGAGCAGACACGCTGCCATCATGTATGGGCTTTCCACTGCTACTGCCGCATAAGGAAGGCGTCCGAGGAATTTAGCCCCAACAAGCACATATTCGGCAAGAAAGCCAAGAAGCCTTGCAGGAACGATAGCAAGAGGCAGGCTGATAAACGAGAGCGCCAACACGATAAAGCCCCCTGCAAAGCAAATTGTCACCGCCCACAGAATCAGCATGTTGCTCACGGGCGCAATGATGGATAGAAGGCCAAAATGCACCGCCATGAGCGGCGTGGAGAATACCATCGATGCAATGGAGCACGAAAATGCCGTCAAGAAATTATGCGCCACTGCGGATGCAATCTTGTGATTCTTCGTTAGACGCAAATACCACACGCGATGCGAAACCGCCGAGCAAATGCGTCCAGAAAACACAAGGATACCACAGACGGATGCAAACGAGAGCTGCAGGCCCACATTTGCAATCGCCCACGGATTATCCAGCAGCAGAACCAACAGTGCCGCCGAAACCGATGTCGGCGGGTCATTCTGCCGCCCGAAAAGCGGAGCAAGCAGCAACAGCGCCTGCATACACCCTGCGCGCACTGCAGAGGCAGACGCCCCTGTCATCAAAATGAAGAACACCGCAACAGGAAGCCCAATGAGGGCGGCAAGCCGCTTTCGCTCGCCGCAAAGAAGCATAATCATCCCAAGCAGAACGGACACATGCATGCCCGAAACCGCAACCGTGTGATACACGCCTGCAAGCTGCAAGTCATTTTTCTGCTCATAACTCAGCCCACTTCTGTCACCCGTGAGAAGCGCAGAAAGAAACCCGCTTTGTTCCGGCAGAAATAATTCACCAATCTTTTGGCGAAGAAGATATGACACATGCGCAGGCAGATAGCGAAGTGTCAGTTTCTCTGCAGGCGTATGCTCCGCCTCACCGCGCAGATACGCGCGCAAGCGCACGCCCGAGGAACTGTCGTACAAACTCTCATCGGGGTCAAAACTGCTTGCCGAAACATAGATACTCGCCTCACCCGTGAGGATATCCCCTGGCTTCACATCGGCCAAATCCTCCGGCAGATAGACAATAGCCTTATATCCGCGCCTGCCGTCAAGAGAAACCTTCGCGCGAACGCGGACGCTGTCCGTGCCTGCCTCTGCATATGCTGTCGATTCGGCGCGAATGGACATTTTCGTTCCATCTTCCATATCCAGCCCGCGCATCTGCACATGAGTGTATCCCGCGCACCACGCGATGCCCACGCAAAGCCCCAAGGCGCACACTGCCGCTATGCGCAAAGCACCTGTGCGCCAAATGAACTGCGCGACACACACCAAAACAGCCACACCTGCCAGCGCGCAAAGCATCCCCTGCGAAACGCCAAATACACTCGCCACAGTGGCAAGTGTAAAAAACACTGTAAACAGAAGAAGCCTGCGCATTACGGCTCGTCCTTTCTGCCAAGCAGATAGTCTGTTGACACGCCGTAATAGTCTGCCAGTTTCATCACTGCCCACACGGGAATCTCGCGGTCACCAATCTCATATCGGCGATAGACGCCCCGTTTCATGTTGAGCATGTCCGCGATTTTCTGCTGTGTCATATCGCGGTCTTCGCGCAAATTGCGAATTCGTTCAAAATTCATATTTATCACCCATGTCATGATACCATGTGGTGACATTTCCATGTTAAAAAGATACCATTTGGTGTCATTCCCGCAACTTTTGGCGCAAAATAAGGCGGTCACACACGACCGCCCCGCTTTTTCTATCCAAACCCTGTCCATATCTCTGTTCCATCTTGTATCACACAGGTATGCGTGTGCGATGCTTCCTGCAAATTCGCATCCACGCCATCGGCAGGAAGCCTGCCAAGGACTTCATTCATCACCTGCGAAAATTTACCGCGTGTCAGTTCTTGCTCTGTACCCAACTCCGCAAGGTCTTCCCACCCCTGTTTAAGCGCAGGAAGCACGCCCGATGCACATTGCAAAATTCCGCCAAGTTCCTTACCCGTGACAGATGCACGAGGAGAAAAACGCGCATGCCTTTGCTCCATGATGCCATGCTCTATCACGAAGCACACCGCGCGGTAAGACCACCTTGTCGGCACAACATCAAACAGGACCTGCTCCTGCGGCACATTCTCGCAGACAGAAAGCCGATACAGACACTGCGCGAGTTCCTCTCTCGTCAGCACAGCATCTTCATGCATACTCCCATCGGGATACCCAAGCAAATACGCCTCATGAAGTTCCTGCGCACCGGCAAATTTGGCCGCTCCCATAAGCAGTACAACCGCGCAAAAAATCAACCACAATACCCGCCGCATCCACATCGCCCCCTTTGTGCGCCTATTTTCCCACAACACGCGCAGAAAACCTGTCACACTGTGGCGCAAAAGGAAATTCATCGTTGCGTCTGCAGACTTTGCAAGATATAATAATGTCAAAATTAACCGAAGAGGTGCTGACATGAAAGAACAGTTTCGTTCCATCTTCTGCCGTGAGCCTCGTTGGCTCTTCTCCGCGCCCGGGCGCACAGAATTAAGCGGCAACCACACCGACCATCAGCACGGCTGTGTACTCGCCGCCGCCATCGACAAAGATACGCGTGCGCTTGTTGCAAAGAACGACAGCCTCTTCATCCGCATCCAGTCCGAAGGCTACCCCATGTGCGAGATTTCGCTCGAGGAACTCTCTGTACGCGAGGACGAAAAAAACACCACAGCTTCGCTCATCCGCGGCATTGCGGCTCGCTTCTGCGAACTTGGCTGTAAGGTCGATGGTTTCGATGCCTATGTCACCTCCACCGTCCTTCCGGGAAGCGGTCTTTCCTCTTCTGCGGCATTCGAGGTGCTCGTCGGCACGATTATCAACACGCTCTTCTTTGACGCACGCGCAACAGCCGTTGAAATTGCACAAATCGGTCAGTATGCAGAAAATGTTTATTTCGGCAAACCCTGCGGGCTGATGGACCAGACCGCGTCTTCCGTCGGCAATATCATCACCATTGACTTTGCGGACCCGTCTGCGCCCATCGTCGAGCGCATGGACTTTGATTTCTCCTCTGTCGGGCACAGCGTCTGCATCGTAAACTCGGGCGCAGACCATGCCGACCTTACCCACGAGTATGCCGCCATTCCGAATGAAATGAAGCAGGTCTGCGCGGTATTCGGCAAGCAGTTCCTGCGAGATGTGGACGAAGCGGAATTTTACGCAAAGCTTCCCGCTGTGCGCCAGGCCGCAGGTGACCGCGCAGCGCTTCGTGCGATGCACTTCTTCGAAGAAAACCGACGCGTTGCGCGCCAAATTGCCGCCCTCAAGGCAAATGATTTTGATACTTTCCTGAAGGAGGTAACCCTCTCGGGTCAGTCCTCGTGGCAGTATCTGCAAAATGTCATCCCCGCGGGCAGTATCGCCCACCAGGAGATGGCGGTTGCGCTTGCCCTTACCTCCCACCTGCTCGCAGGCCGCGGTGCCTGCCGCGTGCATGGCGGCGGCTTTGCAGGCACGCTT
>JAZUCN010000186.1:0-4169 GCA_045639205.1 Oscillospiraceae bacterium
CTACGTCGACAAGGCGGCAGATGTTGAGATGGCGGCGGAGATTATACAGAACGCCAAAACGAGCCGCCCTTCGGTCTGCAACGCGGCTGAGTGCATGCTGGTGCACAAGGATATTGCCGAGCAGGCTCTTCCTGCGATTGCGGCAAAACTGCGGCAGAAAGATACGCAAATTCGCGCCGATAGACGCGCGCTTGAAATCCTCAAGGACATGGCAGTTCCTGCGACTGAGGAAGACTGGGGCAGGGAATATGGCGATTATATCATTGCCGCGCGCGTGGTCGATAGTATGGATGAGGCTATTTCGCACATCTATCAGTACTCGACCAAGCACTCCGAGTGCATCGTGACAGACGATGCGCAGGCGGCACAGGAATTTATGATGCGCGTGGACGCGGCGGCGGTTTATCACAACGCCTCGACGCGCTTTACCGATGGCGGTGAGTTTGGACTTGGCGCGGAGATTGGCATTTCCACGCAGATGCTCCACGCAAGAGGACCACTTGGTCTGCGAGAGCTGACATCCATGAAATACCTCGTCTACGGAAACGGACAGATTCGATAAAAGGGGAGAAAACTATGAAATACGGAGTCATTGGCATTGGCAATATGGCAAGTGCCATTGTATATGGCATGCACAAAGACGGCGCGTTCAAAGAAAACACGCTCTGCGGCTTTGATTGCGATGAGGCAAAGATGCAGAAAATGGCGCAAGAGATTGGACTTGTGCCGATGCAGTCTGCAATGCAGGTGGCAGAGCAGGCAGATGTGATTTTGCTTGCCGTCAAGCCGCAGATTCTGCCGCAGGTATTGCCCGAGATTGCCCCTGTGCTGACAGAGAAAAAGCTCGTCGTCACCATCGCGGCAGGCAAGCCCCTCGTCTTCTACGCGGGGATTCTTGGTGAGAAAATTCCTGTTGTGCGCGTGATGCCGAACATCAATGCGCGCGTGGGTGCGTCTGTCAGCGCCATCTGTGCAGGCGTTGCGGCAGACGAGCGTGATGTTGCTGTTGTGCGCGCGATGTTTGAATCCGTTGGCAGTGTATATGAGCTGACAGAACAGCAATTTCCTGCCTTTTCCGCCCTTGGCGGCGCTTCGGGCGCGTTTGTGTACATGTACATTGACGCCCTGGCTTCTGCAGGCGTGAAGGCAGGTCTGCCGCGCGCGTTAGCGCAGGATATTGCTTGCCACACCGTGCTTGGCAGTGCGAAACTTGCCATCGAGTCGGATTGCCATCCGATAGACTTGTGTGACCAGGTTTGTTCGCCCGGCGGCACGACGATTGAAGGCGTGCACACGCTCAAACGCCTCGGTTTTGAATCGGCCGTTCAACAGGCAATTGACGCAATCATCCAAAAAGACCATTTGCTGGCGAAATAAGAAACTTTGCCCATGCCATATATTGTGGCATGGGCAATCATTTTCCTGTTGATGACATATTCTTTTTGATATATAATAATAGCGAAAATACATGGATTTCCGACAAAAAAGGAGCAAAAACATGAATACACTCCATCTGCAATATGTCACAGAGATTGAACGCACGCGCTCAATTTCGCAGGCGGCAGAGAATCTGTTCATCGGACAGCCAAACCTCAGCCGCATCCTGCATGACCTCGAAGAGGGGGTAGGCTTCCGCATTTTTGAGCGCACGAGCCGCGGAGTGCGCCCGACAGAACGCGGCGCGAAGTTCCTTCAACATGCGCGCGCGATGTTGCGCGAACTCGAGTACATTGACGCGCTTGGACCGCGCCACATTGTGGCAAATCGCCTGCGTGTGTGCATCCCGCGCTCGGCGGCGATTTTGGATGCCACAGCGCAGTATATTGCCTCACTTGATGCGCGCGGAAGCCTCGATGCGCAGGTTCGCGAATGCCATGCAAGGCGAGCGCTCGAGATGCTCTCGGTCGGCGAGGCGGAGATTGCGGTGCTTCGATTCCGTACGGAATATCGGGATTATTTTGCTGAGCAGACAGAGGAAAAGGAGCTTGTGTTCCAAATCCTTAAACGCTTCAAATATCAGCTCTTGATGCCGAAAGATCATCCGCTTGCTGACAGACCGGCGATTACCATGGAAGATTTGGAACAGTATCCCGAAATCATCCATGGCGATGTGAACAGACCGCGCGCAAAGGAAGAAGAAACCGAAAAACGCAGAATCTACACCGTTGACAGACAGGCGCAGTTCAGTCTGCTTGCAACCATTTGGGGTGCTTATATGTGGTCGGCACCAATCCCTGAGCAGTACCTCGAACGCTGGTCGCTGGTGCAGAAGCCGTGCGCGGATAATCCGGTCAGCTATTATGACGCATTGGTCTACAATCCGCAGTACGCAATGACGGAAATTGAGGCAGGATTTGTCCAGCATATTATGCGCGAAATGCAAAACTGAGATACCTATATAAAAAATGATATATAAGCACATAGAAAAGCATTTCTTTTTATCTTGATTATTCGATATAATCATATCGTTATAAGGCGCAGTAGGGCGCTATGCAAAACAGTAAAATTCAAAACAATCAGAAGGATGGTATGAATTATGGGCAAAATCACAGTGATTGGCGCGGGCAGCGTTGGTGCGAGCATTGCAAACGATTTGATGGTGCAGGGCATTGCGACAGAAATCCTGCTCATCGATATCAACAAACAGAAGGCATTTGGCGAGGCGCTGGATATTTACCAGGGCGCTCCGTTCTGCTCTCCTGCAATCGTCCGTTCGGGCGACTATGAAGATGCCGCAGATTCGGATATCGTTGTTATCACCTCGGGCATGCCGAGAAAGGCCGGTCAGAGCCGTCTGGAGCTGGCGCAGGTCAATGTGAACATTCTCAAGGAAATCACCCCGCAGATTGTAAAGGCCGCTCCGAACGCGGTTTATGTCATCGTTTCCAATCCCGTTGACGTTCTGACCTATGTCTTCCACAAGATTTCGGGTCTTCCCGAACATCAGATCATCGGCTCGGGCACGATTCTCGATACCAGCCGCCTGCAGTCGGCGCTGGCAAAGAAGTTCTGCATCAGCCCGAAGAATGTCCATGCACATGTCTATGGCGAGCATGGTGACTCGCAGTTTGTGCCCTGGTCGCTGGTTCATATTGCAAACAACCACATCAGCGACTATAAGGCATGCTCGCCCGATAAGGACAGAATCCATTGGGATGGCGAGAGCGAATACGCAGCACTCGAAGAGTTCGTCAAGACTTCGGGCGCGCAGGTCATCAAGGCAAAGGGCGCGACGTTCTATGCTGTTGCAATGTCCGTCTGCCACATCTGCAAGTGCGTATTCTCCGGCGCAGGCACCGCGCTGACCGTTTCGACCATGATGCATGGTGAGTACGGCGTGGAAGATGTCTGCCTTTCGACGCTTGCGCTCGTTGACCGCAAGGGTGTGCGCGGCAAGATCCTCAACAAGCTGACCGAAGAAGAGGTCGCACGTCTGCGCAACAGCGCTGACAAGCTCAAGGAAGTCATTAGTCAGATTGAGATTTGATCGGAGGAAACAGAAATGGAATACCGCATTGAACGAGACTCCATGGGCGAGATGCAGGTGCCCGCAGATAAGTATTGGGCGGCACAGACCGAGCGCAGCCATCAGAATTTCCCCATCGGCGTTGGTATTGAAACCATGCCGCGCGAGATTACGCGCGCATTCGGCATCCTGAAAAAGGCGGCGGCGCAGGCAAATCATGTGCTCAAGCCCGAAAAGATGACCGAAGAAAAACTTTCTTATATCGAAAAGGCCTGCGACGAGGTCATCTCGGGCAGCCTGAACGAACATTTCCCGCTCGTCGTCTGGCAGACGGGTTCGGGCACGCAGTCGAACATGAACGCCAACGAAGTCATTGCCAACCGCGGCAATGAGATGGCAGAAAAGATACTTCTGCACCCGAACGATGATATCAACATGTCCCAGTCGTCGAACGATACCTTCCCGACTGCAATGCACATCGCTGCAGTTTGCGCGATTGAAGACAAGGTTTTGCCTGCCATCGACCTGCTTGTCGAGACCTTCAAGCGCCTGGAAGAAGAAAACCGCGGCATCGTCAAGTCCGGCAGAACGCATCTGCAGGATGCAACCCCGATTGAATTCTCGCAGGAGATCTCCGGCTGGAGAAACTCCTTGGAAAAAGACCGCAAGATGCTCGAGATCGCGCTGCCGTGCCTGAAGGAAC
>JAZUCN010000187.1:0-3048 GCA_045639205.1 Oscillospiraceae bacterium
TGATGATGGGCATACGCGGGAAGCTTCTGCGGATGAGGTTACAATAGACGGTGACAGCATAATCGGGGCGCTTGCCCATCACGCCGCCCGGGGTAAAGGCGTCGGTCTGACGGCGGCGCTTGGAGACGGAATAGTGGTTGACCATCGAGTCCATATTGCCGCCCGATACCAAAAAGCCAAGGCGAGGCTCGCCAAGGGCGAGAATCGAGTCGGGGTTTTTCCAATCGGGCTGGGAGGTGTTGCCGACCTTATAGCCTGCAGATTCGAGCACGCGCGAGATGATGGCGTGACCGAAGGAGGGGTGGTCAACATAGGCGTCGCCAATGATATAGACAAAGTCGCACTGCTCCCAACCGCGCGCGAGCATGTCTTTTTTGCTGATGGGCAGAAACTGTGGCATAAGACCCCCTCCTTTTGGGTGTTATTATAGCAGATGCAGGGCAAAGAGCCAACTGTTTTATAAAAAAACGGAAGCCACTTTCGTGACTTCCGTGTGTTTTATTTTCTGCCTGTCGAGCCGAAGCCACCGCGGTCGGTTTCGCCGAGCGTTTCGCACTCTTCAAATTCGATGGGCGGCTGGACCTGGAAGATGCGGAACTGGCAGATGCGGTCGCCCTTTTCAAGCTGGGTATCGCGCGTGGCATAGACGGGTAGTTTCCACTCGTCATTGGTGCCGCAGTAGCTGTTGTCAATGACGCCGACGGAGTTGGCCTGCAGAAGTCCCCAACGCTTAAAGGTGGAGCTTCTTGGCGCAGTACGCGCCTCGTAGCCTTCAGGCAACTGCATCGAAACGCCGAGCGGGACAAGGGCAAACTCGCCTGCGGAGAGGGTCATATCCTGGGCGCAGTAGAGGTCGATCCAGTCGCCTTTTTCGGTGATTTTCAGGCGCGGGGCATCGGGGGAAAAATAATGTATCTTAATCTTGGGCATGAGGATGCTCCTTTCGTTTACCGAGTTTTGTGAAGAAGGGGAAAGTTAAGGGCCAAACGGCGCCTGCAAAGACAACCATCATGAAATAGCGCACAGCGGCGGATGCGCCGTGACCTGCGAAGAGGACATGGAGCGGCGCTTTGAGCCCTTCTTTGATGGCGAGCAGAAGCGCAAGACCAAGGACAAGTTTGAGAATTTGCGCGTACCACGGGGCTTTGGGGTTAAAGTGGATATAGCGCGTATCGAGGAAATAAACAAGCAGGAAGCCTGCCAGCGCGCCAAGGAGCGTGAAGGCATTTTTGGTGGCTTCAGCCAGATTCTCGCTGTCGATATCCGCGGGGAAGTTTGCAAGCATTGTATAGCCTGCAAAGAGTGCCGAGAGCACGATGCCGAGCGCGAGTAGTTTCGGCATGGCGCGCGCAAAACTCTGCTCATCACGGAAGATGGGTGCGAGCAGGAGCAAAAGCGCAATTGCCATCAAGAACGCCACACCAACATCGAGCGGGGTGTGCACGCCGAGGTACATACGGGAGAACGGCACGAGGATGACAGCAAGCGCGCAAAAAATGCGAAGCGTACGGTTTTTTGTGCACAGATAAAGCGCGCCAAATGTGCCGACGGCGTTCTGCGTGTGTCCCGAGGGGAAGGAGTAGCCGCCTGCGTCAGCGCGTGCGGCTTCAATGATGGGGAAGTTGGGGTCTAACACCCACGGACGCGGCACGCGGCAGGCGATTTTAAGGAACTGATTGAAAATCGTGCCGAAGAAGCCTGCGACCAAAATGAAGTAGCCACAGCGCTTGCTCAGGCACCAAAAAATCGCGATGGCGAGCACCATAAAGACGGTTTCGCCGCCAAGGTGCGTCAGTGCTGAGAAGAATGCGTCAAGCGCGGGCGTTCGGACAGATGCGAGCCAATAAAGAAAATTCATGCAATCATCCTTTTTGCCAAATTGAGATAGAACTATTATATAGTATAGCATCAAAAGCATGCAAAGCCAATGCTCAACTTGCAATTTGCGGCAAAAAGGGCTATACTGGTGGCGAAATCAGGTTCAGAAGGGAACAAAATATGGAGAAGATGTACGAGGCGCTCGGCATCGGCCGAGAGGTTTATGAATATGCGGAGAAGACCATTGCACGCCTCAAAGAGCGCTTTGAGGAGATTGACCGCATTGCAGAGTATAACCAGGGCAAGGTTTTGCACGCGATGCAGGAGAACAGGGTCAACGCCACCTGCTTTGCCGCGACGACGGGCTACGGCTACGACGATGTGGGACGCGAAGTACTGGAAAAGGTCTATGCAGATACCTTCCACACAGAAGCCGCTTTGGTGCGTCCGCAGATCACCTGCGGCACCCATGCGCTCGCCATTGCGCTGTCTGCCAATCTTCTGCCGGGCGATGAACTGCTGAGCCCTGTGGGAGCACCGTATGACACGCTCGAAGAGGTTATCGGCATCCGCGAGAGCAAGTGCTCGCTCAAGGAGTACGGCGTTACCTACGCGCAGGCGGATCTGAAAGCGGATGGCAGTTTTGATTATGATGCCATCCGCGCGAAAATCAACGAGCGCACAAAACTCATTACCATTCAGCGCTCGAAAGGCTATGCCACGCGTCCGAGTTTCAGCGTGCAGAAGATCGGAGAGCTGATCGCGTTCTGCAAGTCCGTCAAGCCCGATGTGATTTGCATGGTCGACAACTGCTATGGCGAATTTGTCGAGAGAATCGAGCCGTCGGATGTGGGCGCGGATATGATTGTCGGCAGTCTTATCAAGAATCCCGGTGGCGGTTTGGCGCCGATTGGCGGCTATATCTGCGGCAGGCAGGATCTGATTGACCGCTGTGCCTACAGACTCTCCGCACCGGGTCTTGGGCAGGAGGTTGGCGCGAATCTTGGCATTCTTCCTGCGCTGTATCAGGGCTTCTTCCTTGCGCCGACGGTGGTGGCAGGCGCGCTCAAGGGCGCGGTATTTGCCGCGAATCTGTACCAGCCGCTCGGTTTTCCCGTGATTCCGAATGCGACCGAGAGCAGACACGATATTATCCAGGCGGTGGAACTTGGTAGTGCCGAGCGCATGCTTGCGTTCTGCCAGGGTATTCAGGCCGCCGCGCCTGTAGAC
>JAZUCN010000188.1:0-5218 GCA_045639205.1 Oscillospiraceae bacterium
AGCCGAGGTCGGCAAGGACGAACAGGCTCACGCCCATGTGCGCAAAGGTTAAACCGCACAGCAGGATGACAAGGCGCAAAATGACTTCTTTTACACTCTTTTTCATAGCTTCCTCCATAATAGTTATCTGTTTGCATCATACACGCGATATGGGAATTTGTCAATTTTCTTCCGATTTACATAATTTTCTTCCAAAATTTAATAAATACTTAATATCTTCCCTCTAAATTTTTTAACAACCGTCTGATATTATGATGATGCAAGAAGCGATATGCACTTTTTCATTTTCCCCTCATATTTTTAAAAAAGGACACCGTAAGCAAGCTGGTCACTTGCTTACGGTGTTTCCTTTTTGCACATTTGTAAAAAAAGAAAAGCACCATTCTTTCGAATGGTGCTTTTTGGAGCGGGTGACGAGGCTCGAACTCGCTACCTCCACCTTGGCAAGGTGGCGCTCTACCGGATGAGCTACACCCGCATCTCAAATGCAGGTATGATTATAGCAGAAATCCGATACTTGTCAAGCCTGCATTTGAAAAAAGTTTTTATTCCGTTTCACTCTGCCCGGGCACTTGCTCTTCCGTCTGCGCTACTTCCTCTGCAGGCACTTCGGGTGCAGGCGGCGGTTCTGGTGCGGGCGGGGCGGGACAAGCGGGCAAATCCTCGCCGTCCCAATAGTAGTTGCCCATATCGGAATCGTAGCGCGCAGTGAGCATTTTTGTCTCGAGCACATCGCGCAGGATATCCACATGCTGCCAGCGGCCGCCAAGTTCGATGATATTCCACCAATATTCTTCGCCGCCACGCACGCCGTGTACCGTCAGGCAGGTGATGCCGCTTCTGTCACACAGTTCCTGCCAGCCCTTTGCCGCGCCTTCACTTGTCGCGACACCTTCACACAAGAAGGCATACATCGGCGTGTCGGACTCGCCTTTCTGATAAGTAAAACGGCCGAGCAGATAGGTAAAGAGCAGGTTTGCGCGCTCAAATTCGTTTTCGCGGTAGCGCACATAGACCTCTGCGGCATCGAGTGTATCGGTCACATCCTGTCGCATGCGGCTGATTTCCTGCACGCTGGCGGGGTAAGTAAAACCAAGTTCGACGATGCGCGTATCGCCCGTTTCGGGGTAAGTCGCAACACGCAAGTCTGGCATCGCCATCATGGTATCGGCGTGATTGTCGTAATACGCGCGCACAAGCGGCAGATAATCGTGCTCGGCATAGCGCGCAACATGCAGGGCTAACTGCGCATCGTGCCGCTCGAGGGCGGCTTCGACCTGCTGCTGTGTGCGCAGACTCGCGGCGAAGGGCACATATTCGATGCGCTCCAACTGCTGTTTCGTGCGGCGGAAGGTAATATCAAATTCAATTTCGTAGTAGGAGATAAAGCGCGTAACACGGTGGGTCATGTAGTCGACGGCGTACGCGCCGAGGGCATCTTCGCGTGAAACCTGATAGGCCGCGAGTGTAAGGTCCTCTTCCACATCGCCATCGTAGGTATAGATGCGGACGATGCCGTTTTCCGCACCGTCCTGCACAAAGCCGCGGATGGCGCGCTTGAGCTCAGAAAAATTCTCAGCACGCGCAGCATCGTGCTCCTGTACGGACGAAGCATCGTCACTGTGCGGCTTGACGCTGACATATTCGGTTGGAACGATGCGCGCGCAGGCGCACAGACTGGTGCACAGCGCGAGAATCAGCATCAAGAGCCAGTGCTTCATATCCTTCTCCTTATAGCGAGTCGGTGTAGCGGCCAAAGCCGTTGCCCAAAACCTGATGGGCCTGCTGCAAAATCACAAAAGCATCGGGGTCGATGCGCTGGCAAAGCTGTTTGAGCTGTGCCGACTGGCGTTTGCGCACGGCAACCAAAAGTACGGTGCGCTCGACACCCGTATAGCCGCCGCGGCCATCGAGCATCGTCACGCCGCGCTCAAGTTCGCGGTCGATGGCATCGGCGATTTCGCGGTAGTTTGAGGAGATGATGAGCGCAACGGTGGAATAATCGAGGCCGTAAAGAACGGCATCGAGCACCATCGACGAGACATAGAGCGTCACGGCACTGTAAAGCGCTTTGCTCACATCGTGATAGACCACGCCTGTGAGCGCGACCACCAGCACATCAAGCATGAGCATGAGTTTGCCGAGCGGAAGCTCACGGAATTTCCGGCGCAGAAGGCTTGCAACAATGTCCATGCCGCCGGTCGATGCACCCGAGAGAAAGACCAGACCGAGGCCTGCGCCTGTGAGCACACCGCCATAAAGCACGCCAAGCAGAATTTCCGTCTGCGGCACAGGAATTACGGAAAACATTTCAAGAAATACCGACACCATCAGCATCCCGCAGACGGAGCCGAGGAAGAAGCGTCTTCCAAGATAGCGAAAACCGAGCAGAAACAGCGGCACATTCAAAATGGCCGTAATGATACCCACCGAGCCAAAACCGAGCACACTGCGAATGAGCATAGCCGCGCCCGTCATGCCGCCGATGTTTATCAAATTCGGCTCTAAAAATAAATCAAAACCAAGGGCAAAGGTCGCGCTGCCGAGCACAATGAGCCCGAGCATGCGCGCGATTTGCCAAACAGGACTGCGCTGCAAAAAAACTGCCTCCTTTTGCTTACAGATCCAGCATCATTTGCTTTTCTTCGGAATCTTCCTCGCGCACAAGCGCGCCTGCGGCAGGCAGGGTGCGCGTGCGGTAACGAGATGGATTGGTGATGGAACTTTCCTCAAGTACCACTGCCCGCTCAAGCACAGCCTTGCGCTTGAGGGTCATGACCGAAACGCCCTGCGTGGTGCGCGTGGTCTTTGCGGCAAGTTGGGCGGTGGAGAAAATCAGTGCGCGACCCTCGGTCGAGTAGAGGGCAACCTGCTTCTCTTCTGCAAGCAGGATGACCGCCTTCAGCGGGCTCTTGTCCGAGTATGCGCCCGTCAAGCGGCGGCGATTGGACTTCGTGTCATAACCGGCAAGTTCCACCTTTGCCGCTTTGCCGTTCTCGTAGACAAAGAGGATGTTGCCGTGGTAGTCGCCGGGCAGGCATACGGTAAGGAAATTCTCACCCTCGTCGAAGCCAAGTTTGCCGGGCAGGTAATCGCCGAGTTCGGATGCCTTGCCGCCTGCAAGGTCGGCACAGCGGCACTTGTAAACCTGGCACTTGTCGGTAAAGACGAGCAGTTCGGCGCGGTTGGTTGTCTCCTGCGAGAACAAAAGACCGTCGCCCTCTTTGTACTTCTGCTCGCCCGACATACGAAGTGCCTGCGGGGTGATCTTCTTGAAGTAGCCCTCGCGCGAAACGAAAATCGTGACGGGGAAATCGGGCTCTTCCTCTACGGGCTCTTCGTAGGTTGCGCTCTCGTAGACAAGCGTTGTCTTTCTGTCCTGTCCGAACTTGTCGGCAACTGCACCCAGTTCCTTGATGATAATCTCGCGGATCTTACGGTTGCTGTTCAGAATCGACTCGAGTTCTGCGATTTCCTTTTCGAGCGAGTCGGTTTCGGCGATACGCTTGAGAATGAATTCCTTGTTGATGTTGCGCAGTTTGATCTCCGCAACGTATTCTGCCTGCACCTGGTCGATGCCAAAGCCGATCATGAGGTTGGGAACAACCTCGGCATCGAGTTCGGTCTCGCGGATGATGGCAATTGCCTTGTCGATATCGAGCAGGATTTTGCCCAAGCCTTTGAGCAGGTGCAGTTTATCTTTTTTCTTTTGGAGCGTAAAATATACACGGCGGCGCACACATTCTGCACGCCAGGCAGACCACTCCTCGAGAATTTCGCGTACGCCCATCACGCGCGGCATGCCGCCGATGAGGATGTTGAAGTTGCAGCCGAACGAATCCTGCAGGCTTGTCATGCGGAAGAGTTTCTGCATGAGTTTTTCGGGGTCTGAGCCGCGCTTAAGGTCGATGGTGAGCTTCAAACCCGACAGATCCGTCTCATCGCGCATATCCGCAATCTCTCGGATTTTGCCTGCCTTGATCAGCTCGGCGACCTTATCCATGATGATCTCGGTAGCGGTGGTATAGGGAATCTCGAAAATCTCGATCATATTCCCCTCTTTGACATAGCGCCACTTTGCGCGCACACGGAACGTGCCGCGGCCTGTGTTATAAATCTGCAGCATCTCGGCAGGATCGTAGAGAATCTCGCCGCCTGTGGGGAAATCGGGCGCGGGCAGAGTTTCAAGCAGATCCGCATCGGGATTGCGCAGAAGCTGCGCCGTTGTCTGACAAATCTCGCGCAGGTTGAAACTGCAGATATTCGATGCCATGCCGACAGCGATGCCCATATTGGCAGCGACCAGCACGTTGGGGAAGGTGGTCGGAAGCAGGGTCGGCTCTTTCATGGTCGCATCGTAGTTATCGACGAAATCGACCGTATCGGCATCGATGTCACGGAAAATCTCCGTGCAGATGGGGTCGAGTTTTGCCTCGGTATAACGCGAGGCGGCATAGGACATATCACGCGAGTAGACCTTGCCGAAGTTGCCCTTGGAATCGACAAACGGGTGCAAAAGTGCCTCGTTGCCGCGCGCAAGGCGTACCATCGTTTCATAGATTGCCGCGTCGCCATGCGGATTTAAACGCATGGCCTGTCCGACAATATTGGCAGACTTCGTCCGTCCGCCCGTCAAAAGCCCCATTTTGTACATAGTATAGAGCAGTTTGCGGTGCGAGGGCTTGAAGCCGTCGATCTCGGGAATGGCGCGCGAGACGATGACCGACATCGCATAGGGCATATAGTTCTGCTCGAGCGTGTCACAAATCGGCTGTTCGAGCACCTCGGCGCGCAAACCTTCAACATTGGCGGTGATGTTCTTTTTATTCAGTTCGGGTTGTTTCTTTTTTGCCATAGTGCTTCGTCCTTACTTACGACACATCCAGCTGGTCGAGGTATTTATAGCCGTTTTCCGCGATATGCTCCTTGCGGCCTGCAAGGTTATCGCCAAGCAGGAGGTCAAAAATCTCCTGCGTGCGTTCGATATCCTGCGGCATGACCTTGATGAGTCTGCGCGTTTCGGGATTCATGGTCGTCAGCCACATCATCTCGGGATCGTTTTCGCCAAGACCTTTCGAGCGGTTGATGGAGACTTTCTTGCCCTCCAGCTCGCGCAGAATATCGGCCTTTTCGCTCTCGGAATAGGCAAACCATGTCTTGTCCTTATAGGTGATCTCGTACAGCGGCGACTCTGCGATATAGACATAGCCCTCTTGAA
>JAZUCN010000189.1:0-11575 GCA_045639205.1 Oscillospiraceae bacterium
GCCTGACCTTGCTTGGTGTATGGATATTCCCCTCTTTCTTCTTTGCGGAATCTGTGGCTCATTTTCCATCCTCTTTGCCAAGCACATGGGCATATCTGCCGCTTTGGGTTGCCGCAGGCATAATTTGTCTGCTTTTCCGAAAACTTATGGGTGGAAATTTGGTCAAAAAGCGTGTATAATCCAAGATATACTCGTGAAAGGCGGTGCTGATGTGCTGTTCCGCAAGAAAATTGACCGATACTGTACATACTGCCAGTTTGCAGGCAAAATTGACGACGAGACGATGATCTGTCAGAAATACGGCATTGTTCCGGCTGAACATCGCTGCCGCAAGTTCCGCTATGACCCGCTCAAGCGCGTACCCAGTCGGCAGAAGCCTGCGGCATTTGAAGAATACGATAAGAAAGATTATTCGTTATAAGAAACAGCCCGTGAGATATGCTCTCACGGGCTGTTTTTATTCGTTCCAATCTTCGGGCATCGTCAGCGCCTGTTCAATAGAACAGTGCACCAATTCTGCGCCGTCTTCCAGAAGTATCTGCACCTGGCTGATTTCATCGAGCGAACACAATGTGGCAACAACGGCATAGACAGCGGCGCGTGCCGTTTCTTCATTTGTATCGCAATTGCTGAACGCAGAGGAAAGAACCACGGTGCACAGCCCGTTGATGAGCTGAATATCCAGGCACTGCGTTCCTTTCGGCACGGCACTTTCCATGCCATAGAGTGTCGGCCCTTCGAGCAGTTCCTGCATCACAAGTTGCGGCAGTTGTGCTCTTTGCTGATACATCAGTTTTCTCTTTTCTGCACGAAGATTTCCGGTCTGTTCCTCTAGGAAATAAAGCGTTGCCGTAATCTGCGGATAACGCGCAGACTCATCATAAAGCAGAAAATCATCAGGACGAAGGACCGAAAGATCGGGCTGAACGGCATTTTCATCGTCTGCGACAATACGAACGCCCTGCACGCCTGAAATCTGACAAAGCGTCATTGTCAGGCATGCGGCCGCCGTTGTTCGCTCAATACCGTTGAGTGCATCAAACGCGCTGTTCATGTGCAATGTGAGAATCCCGTCCGCGGACAGTGTCTGTTCACAGGCAGTTCCGCTTGGAAATGGCGAGCACATTATTTGAGATTGCGGACCTTGGAAATATAGCTTCAGGATTTCAGAAATCGTGATATCCTCTTTCCCCAATTCTCGCTGTTCATAATCGAGCGCACCTGTCTGTGTATGATACTGCGCCTCTTCGCGGCAGTAGTAGAACTTGATGGGATTGACAGAGGTAACATCCCTGACTGCGCAGCCAGTAAACAGCAGGCAGAAGATCAGCAGCAACGAAACGAAAGCTTTAATTTTCATCATCTGCCTCCTCGCTCACCTCGAACCACGGCAGCACAAGGGAAAATTTTGTGCCGTGTCCTTCAATAGACGAGACATCAATCGTGCCAAAATTGCGCGCGATGAGTTCCTTGACGATGGAAAGGCCAAGCCCCGCACCGCCCTGCTGGCGGGAGCGGGCTTTATCGACGCGGTAGAAGCGCTCAAAAACATGCTCAATCGAATCTGACGGAATACCAACGCCTGTATCTTCGACAATGATTTCGATATCTTCCTCCACGCGGCGCAGGCGCACATGGACGTTTCCGCCCTCTTTGTTATACTTGATGCCATTTTCGACCAAATTAAAAATAACCTGATAGAGGTCATCCTCTGCGGTCAAAACCGTACAACCGTGCTCAAAATTACCCGTCAGGCGCACTTTCTTTTCCTCAGCCATGGGAATGAGCATACGGAAAGATTTTGCAATCACCTGCTCAACATCGACGACCTCATGCTCAAGTGCTTCATCCTGCTTTGAGCGATTGAGTGTCAGCAGTTTCTGTGCCATGCGCGTAAGTCTGTCCGATTCATTGCCGATGTCGGCAACAAATTCGCGCATGGTATCTGCATCCATTTCATTTTGCAAAATCGAGTCAGAAAGCAGTTTGATGGACGCCAGCGGTGTTTTCAGTTCGTGTGAGGCATCAGAGATAAACTGCTGCTGCATCGTCTCTGAATCCTGCAGGCGGTCTGTCAGTTTGTTGAACTCAGTCGCGAGTTTGCTCAGTTCATCCGTACCGCGCAGGCGGATTTTATGGTTGTATTCACCCTCGCGCACCTTACGCACGGAAGTGAGAATCTTGCGCATACGGCGGGAGCCTGTAATGGAAAACAGAATCGATGCGCAGATGATGGCGATTTCCAAAATCAGTGAACTGACGAAAATATTGCGTTCAAGATTGGCAATGATCTGCCCCTGTTCATCATCATATTCCATGATGTACACACAGCCAATCGGCTCATCGTGCACCGTAATGGGCATTGCGCCATAACTCTGCAGGGTGCCGCTTGTATAGCGGCAGTAAAACACATCACTGCCACGCAAAGCCTGCAGGACTTCTTCAAAGATGACATACTGCCCCTCAGCATTCTTGCCGGCAGACGAGTCATATAACGCCAAGCCCTGTCCATCTGTGATGATGACGCGCGTCAGATTCATATCGCCGAGCATGGAAATAACCTGTTCGGCAGTTTCGCCGGACAGGGTATCCACCGCTCCAAGCGATGACGCGGCAAGTTCCAACTTACTCTGTGCAGAGTCATACTTTGCCTGAAACATCAACGAGCGCGTTCGCGAGGCGGAGTAGATATTCAAGAACAGCAATACCAGCATGGTGATCAGCATATACGCAAGCGCGTTTCGCAGCTGCGATGTACTGGCAATTGGTGGAATCCGTCTTTTAGAACTTGAAATAGTAGCCCACTCCCCATTTGGTCAGGATATATTCCGGCTCCGCCGGGTTCATCTCTAATTTTTCGCGCAAGCGGCGAATATGCACGTCCACGGTGCGGATATCACTGCTGTTGTCATAGCCCCAAATCGCACTTAAAAGTGCATCGCGCGAGTAGACGCGGTTGGGGTTTCGCATCAGCAATTCAATCAGGTCAAATTCCTTTGCTGTCAGCTCGACAAGCATCTCTCCCCGGTAAGCGTTTCTGGCATTGCGGTCAAGCGAAATATTGCCGCAGCGCAGGCGCTCATCACTCTCGGCAGGTTTCGCAGATGCCGAGCGGCGAAGAAGGGCGCGGATACGCGCTTTGAGTTCAAGGATATTAAACGGCTTGGTCAGATAATCGTCCGCGCCGTGTTCAAAGCCCATCAGTTTGTCCATGTCATCTGCCTTCGCTGTGAGCATGATGATGGGCACATCGGAAAACTCGCGGATTTTTCTGCAAGCTCCAAGACCGTCCAGCCGCGGCATCATGAGATCAAGCACGATGAGGTCAATGTCGCCGGCAGAGGCGCGCTCGACCGCTTCTATGCCGTCAGAGCCCGTTACAACGGTATATCCCTCGTTTTCCAGATTAAATTTGATTCCTTTGACGAGCAACAGTTCGTCATCAACGACCAGTATCTTCATCTGTACCCTCCACCGTGATAAATGCGCTTATCTGCGCAAGTTTGCCCTCGCCAATGCCTTCAACCTCCAGCAACTGCTCGACATGAATGAAGCCTCCACAGCAAGTGCGGTAGTCGATGATGCGCTGTGCCGTCACTTCCCCGATGCCGGGAAGCTGTATAAGCTGTTGGACATCTGCTGTATTAAGGTCAATACGCTCAGTGTCCTGCTCTGCAGGTGGTTCTTCAAATGTATGCATTTGCGGTTTGTTTTGCGTTTCAATGCTGTATACACCGCGCTGTGACATTCTGCCGAAGAAGATGCCAAGGACAAATGTCAGCACGATACCGACCAACAGCGGAAACAGCCACTTTGAAATTTGATTGTTCATAAAGCCCTCTGCGCGTGAATTGACATGCCGTCATTTTTTGTTATAATTGTAGCACATTGATTTACATTTCGGCAATGCTGTTATGCCTTAAAAATGGAGTTTTCTATGAAAAAACATTCTCTGCTTTGTCTGTTATTGATATTTTGCGTGATTTTTTCCGCTTTTACCTGCTCTGTGGCGGCAAATGCCGCAACCGAAGTTGCGCCCGCCGAGCCGGAAGCGTTTACGGTTGATGCAAACGCCGCGATGCTTATTGACTTAAACAGCAACCGCGTCATTTATGAGCAAAATGCAGATGCGCGCATTTATCCTGCAAGTTTGACCAAGATCATGTCGTGTCTGATCGTGCTGGAAAACGCGAATCTTTCTGATATCGTGACGATTGATGAAGGTGCGTTTGAGGACATTGACTCCAACAGCAGTACCGCAGGTCTAAAGGTCGGCGAGCAGATGACGCTGGAGAATCTTCTGTACTGCGTGATGATTTCCTCGGGCAATGAGGCGTGCAACGCCGCGGCAATTCATGTCGCAGGCTCGACAGAAGAGTTTGTGCGCATGATGAATGAACGCGCGCAGGAACTCGGCTGTTATGAGACACATTTCAGCAATGTACACGGTCTTCATGACGAGGAGCACTATACGACCGCGCGCGACCTTGTGCGCATCACGCAGGCGGCGCTGAAGAGTGCGACTTTTAAGCAAATTACCGATACCGATGTGTATAAACTGCCTGCTACGAATCTCTCCGATGAGCGGCTTCTTCGCACGACCAACATGCTCATCTACGACTCGACAGGCAACGCCTTCTATTATCCTCGTGCAAGCGGCATCAAAACGGGTTACACCACGCCTGCAGGCAGATGCGTAATTTCCACTGCCGAGTATGACGGGCTTCGCTATCTTGCTGTGGTCTGCGGTGCAAAGACGACGCTTCTCGACACAGGCGATTTGCGCATGGAGAGTTTCCCCGAGTGCATCCGTCTGTTCAACTATGGCTTTGAGCAGTTTGCCTATCGCACGATCCTCTCGCCGCTTTACCCCGTGACACAGGTAAAAATCCGCAACTCCGCAGGCGCGGAGCATGTGGCGCTTGCGCCGAGCAGTGAGATTCGGCTTCTGCTTCCGACGGAGTATGACGAAAGTCTGCTGACAACGGACATCGTGCTTTTGGAAGAAGCTGTTGACGCGCCCATCGCGGCAGGTTCGACACACGGAAGAGCCGATGTGTATTTTGACGGCGAACTGCTTGCAACGACAGAACTCATCGCTATCGCGGATGTTGCCAAGTCCGAGATTTCCGAGGCAGCGGCTGAGACATCTTCCTATATCCAGCAAAACTGGTGGCGTTGGGTTGTGGCAGTCATTGTGCTTGCCATCATTGCCTTTATCGCCTACCTCATCTACTGCGCCGCGCAGCGCAGACGCCAGCGCCATAACCGCATGCAGCAGAGAAGGCGCTCGATTGAACAGTCCGACCGTGATTGGTACTGATGGTGGATAAGATGAAAGAACTTCGCGATGCGTGCCTAAACTGCACCGCCTGTCCCCTGTGCCAGACGAGGCACAATGTGGTCTTTGGCGTAGGCCCTGAGGATGCCGAGATCGTCTTTATCGGTGAAGGACCCGGTGAGCAGGAAGACCTGCGCGGCGAGCCCTTTGTCGGCGCGGCAGGAAAACTGCTTGACGATATGTTAAGCCTCATTGATCTTGGCAGGCATAACTGTTACATCACAAACATTGTCAAGTGCCGCCCACCCATGAACCGCGACCCACTGCTGACCGAGCAGGACGCGTGTATGGACTATCTGCGCGCGCAGGTAAAGAAGTTGAAGCCAAAAATCATTGTCTGCCTAGGTCGTATTTCCGCCATGAAGCTTATCCGCGAGGATTTCCGCATCACGCGTGAGCACGGACAGTGGACACAGAAAAACGGCATCTGGTTTACCGCTCTTTATCATCCGTCCGCACTTCTGCGTGACGAATCCAAACGACCCGAAACATTCCGCGACCTCAAAGGCCTGCAGGCAAAGGTGCGCGAGGTCTGCGAAAGACAATACTGATTCCTTTGGAGATTACTATGGAAAAATTACTGAAGAAAAAAGGGTTCCTTTGCGACATGGACGGCGTGCTCTATCACGGCAACCGTCTGCTTCCCGGTGTGAAGGAGTTCCTCAACTGGCTGAAAGAAAATAACAAGCACTATCTGTTCCTCACCAATTCCAGCGAGCGCACGCCGAAGGAACTTCAGCAGAAACTTGCGCGTCTTGGTCTTGATGTCGATGCTTCGCACTTCTACACAAGCGCACTGGCAACTGCGCACTTCCTCAGTTCGCAGGCGCCCGGATGCAGTGCATTCATCATTGGCGAGCATGGCTGTCAGAATGCGCTTTATGACGCCGGCATCACCTTTAATGATGTTGACCCTGACTATGTTGTTGTCGGCGAGACGAGCAGCTACAGCCTTGATGTCATCACAAAAGCCATCCGCCTTGTTAACGCAGGCGCGCGGCTGATTGGCACGAACTATGACCTCACCGCGCCGACCGAGAGCGGCATCGTCCCCGCCTGCCGCGCACTGCTCGCGCCCATTGAACTTGCAACAGGCAAGCAGGCGTATTATGTCGGTAAGCCGAATCCGCTGATGATGCGCACAGGTCTTCGCATGTTGGGTGTTCACTCCTCGGAGGCCGCCATCATCGGTGACCGCATGGATACCGACATCATCGCAGGTATCGAGTCGGGCATTGACTCGGTTCTCGTTCTGTCGGGCGTGACGACCAAGGAAGAATACCCGAGATTCTCCTACCGACCGAGAATTATTCTCAATGGCGTCGGCGAGATTGCTGAAGCCGCAAACAAAATGAAATAAGAAAAACCCCGTCTGCAGTGCAGACGGGGTTTAAATTATGCTTCGAGCATTTCAATGCCTTTTTTCACGCGAGCGAGGGATTCTTCCTTGCCAAGAAGGACGCAAATCTCGGTTGCGCCGCCCGGAGTCATCGCCTTGCCCGAAAGCGCTACGCGAAGCGGCCAAAGAACGATGGAGTTTTTCCACTCCCGCTCCTGCGCAAGTGCACTCAAAGCCTCGTACAGGTGCTCATTGTCCCACTGCTCGATGCTCTCGAGAACGGGAAGCACGACCTTGAGCGATTCGAGTGAATTCTCGAGGTTCGTCTTGGACTTCTTGTGCACATAAAGTTCTGTCGAGTACTCGGGGAGTTTATCGAGGAAATCGACGCGCTCTGCAAGGTCGGTCAGCACTTCACAGCGCGACTGCACCAGTGCCGCGACAGCCTGAAGGTCGATAGCAGGATTGGAGATTGCCACCTTGAGATGCGGCTCTGCCTTGGCATAGAACTCTTCCGCCGTGAGTTTCTTCATATACTCGGCATTCATCCAGCGCAGTTTGTTGATATCAAAAACCGCGGGACTCTTGGAGATGCCCGAGATATCAAATGCCTTTGCCAGTTCTTCGAGAGTGAAGAATTCCTGCTCTGCAAGTTCGCCCTTCGGCGACCAGCCGAGAAGCGCAACATAGTTAAGCACCGCCTGCGTCAGATAGCCCTCACGAATCAAATCTTCGTAACTCGGGTCACCGTGGCGTTTGGACATCTTATGCTGTGCATCGCGCATAACGGGCGAGCAGTGCACATAGGTCGGCACTTCCCAACCGAATGCTTCGTAGAGCAGGTTGTACTTCGGCGCAGAGGATAGATATTCACTGCCGCGAACTACGTGCGTGATGCCCATCAGGTGGTCATCGACAACGTTTGCAAAGTTATAGGTGGGAAGACCGTCGGACTTCAGAAGCACCTGGTCTTCGAGTTCCTTATTTTCCACAGTGATATCGCCGAAGGAAGCATCGTGGAAGGTCGTCGTACCCTCGGAGGGGATGCGCTGACGGATGACAAAAGCCTCGCCCGCTTCCACGCGTGCAAGCGCATCCGCCAAAGGCAAATCGCGGCATGCGCAGACATGCTTTTTGATTTCCTTGGTCTGCTCGGCATCCGATTCTTCTTCATCGGACTTCTGACAGAAACAGTAATACGCGCCGCCCTTTTCTACGAGCAGTTTTGCGTACTTGCCGAACAAATCACGGCGCTCGGACTGGACATACGGACCGACAGGACCGCCGACATCGGGTCCTTCATCGTGCGTAAGGCCACACTCTTCCATCGTCTTGTAGATGACATCGACAGCGCCCTCAACCAGTCTGCCCTGGTCGGTGTCTTCAATGCGCAGGATGAATGTGCCGCCGTGATTGCGGGCAATAAGCCACGTATAAAGCGCCGTGCGCAGGTTGCCAACGTGCATGTAGCCTGTGGGGCTGGGCGCAAAACGCGTACGCACTTTTCCCTTGGGGATGCGTGCTTCCATTTCCTCAAAAAAGTTCATCTTGGATTCCTCCGTTTCAAACATTCGTGCATATCATATAATTTTTGTTGCGCTTCGTCAATCTTTTATGAAAAAAACCGCGCCATGATTGCGAAATGCAAAGCTGTGTGATAAAATAGTTGCAACTGTGTAAACATGAGAGAGGTATTGACCATGGAAATGAAAAAACGCATTTTTTCCGGCATTCAGCCCAGCGGCGATCTGACCCTCGGCTCCTACATGGGCGCCATCCGCAACTGGGTAAACCTGCAGGATGAATATGACTGCCTGTACTGCATCGTTGATATGCACGCAATTACTGTCAAGCAGGTACCCGCTGATCTGCGCCGCAGAAGCCTTGAACAGCTCGCGCAGTATATTGCCTGCGGTCTTGACCCCGAAAAGAACATCATGTTCATTCAGAGTCATGTTCCCCAGCACGCGGAGCTTGCATGGGTGCTCGGCTGCTACACGCAGTTTGGCGAGCTCAGCCGCATGACGCAGTTTAAACAGAAATCGCAGCAGCATGCCGACAACATTACCGCAGGTCTTTTCACCTACCCCATTTTGATGGCGGCAGACATTCTGCTCTACCAGGCAGACCTCGTACCTGTTGGCGAGGACCAGAAACAGCATGTTGAGCTTTGCCGCGACATCGCAAACCGCTTTAACTACTCCTTCAGCGATACCTTTACGCTTCCCGAGCCCTTTATTCCGAAAATGGGCGCGCGCATCATGAGCCTTGCAAATCCCGAAAACAAGATGTCCAAGTCTGACCCCGACGGATGCGTGTATCTCATGGACAAGCCCGAGGATATTATGCGCAAGTTCAAGCGCGCCGTCACTGACTGCGAAACGGCTGTGCGCTATGACAAGGTCAACAAGCCCGGCATCTCGAACCTGCTGACCATCTACTGCGCGGCAACGGGCTGCACCATCGAGGAGGCAGAAGCCCAGTTCGCAAATCAGGGCTACGGCGTATTCAAGCCTGCCGTTGGCGAAGCGGTTGTGGAAATCATGCGTCCTGTGCGTGAAGAGGCAACGCGCCTGCTTGCTGACAAGGCGTATCTGGAATCCATCTACAAAACAGGCGCAGAGCGTGCGGGCGCGCTTGCCAACAAGACACTTCGCAAGGTCTATAAAAAAGTGGGCTTCGTCGCCCGCTGAACGGAGGAATCTGTATGACCCCAACGATTGCACTGAAAATGCTGCTGGCCATTCTTGGCGCGGCTGTTGTGTGTTTTCTGTTGACCCCATTGGTGAAATTTTTGGCGTACAAGGTCGGCGCGATCGACATACCGAAGGATGAACGCCGTATGCACGACCACCCCATCCCCCGCCTTGGCGGTTTGGGCATTTTCCTTGCGTTTATGCTGGCTGTGCTTGTCTTTGCTGACCTTGACCGCCAGATGCAGGGCATTTTGCTCGGTGCGGTGATGATTGTCATCGTTGGCGTTTTGGACGATATCATGACGCTCAAGGCGCTTCCAAAACTGATTGTCCAAATTGCCGCCGCCGGCGTTGCGGTATACCATGGGTGCGTGATTCAATTTATCTCGAACCCCAATGTGTTCAGTAACTCCTCATATGTGAATTTGAGTTGGCTGTCTGTACCCATCACGATCATTTGGATCGTTGCAATCACAAATGCCGTTAATTTCATTGACGGACTCGACGGACTTGCCGTTGGCGTTTCCACCATCTCAACAGCATCGCTCATCGTCATTGCGCTGATCGTGTCGGAGTTCAATATTGCCGTCATTCTCTGCGCGCTCTTTGGCGCATGCCTCGGCTTTATTCCGTATAACATGAACCCTGCGAAGATTTTTATGGGCGATACGGGCGCGACCTTCCTTGGCTACATCCTTGCGACACTCTCGATTACCGGTCTTTTTAAACTGTATGCCGTTATTTCGTTTGCAGTGCCGTTCCTCATCCTTGGTCTCCCGATTTTCGATATTTGCTTCGCGTTCCTGCGCCGCATTGCCAAGGGTCAGAATCCCATGACGGCTGACCGCAGTCATGTTCACCACAGACTCATAGACCTCGGTTTCTCGCAGAAGCAAGCAGTTGCTATCGCGTATATGCTCACGGCCATCCTCGGTCTTTCGGCTGTCGTTCTGACCTCGTCGGGCGAACTTCGCGCGCTGATTCTCATCGGTGCATTCTTCGTCGTCGGCGCAATCGGCGTGCACATGATTTTTGGCAAGCATCACGAAAAGCATTCCGCGCATCATGCACATGAAGAAACAAAAGCAGGCATCGATTCTGCCGATACCCAGCAGTCCGATACCTGATTGAGAAAGGCGGCTTCCATGGCTGAGAGAAGTAAAAAACTGAACATCCTCCTCATCATGGGCGCCGCTTTGCTTGTTATCGCCCTTGTCCTGCTTGTTGCTCTGCAGTCACAACGGCTGAGCGGCTCACAGGGCATCGTCCTGCCTGAGGCTTCCACCTCCCAGCAGGCGCAAACCACGCCGCAGACAGGCCTTGCCGATGTCACACGCGAGAATGTGTGCGATGTTCTGCGGACAATGGCGCGCTCGACGTCTTACCATCAGGTTTTTGAAATTCGTACGGAGGCGGCATCGCATTCACGCGTGCAAACCGCGGAAGTCTGGGTAAGCGGAAAAATTATGCGCGCACAATTAGAGCAGGACGACGAGATTCGTAACATCCTGACCGACGGGCAGACGCTTTACATCTGGTATAACGGCGAAATGGATGCCATTTCCCTGCAGCAGGACAGTTCTGTCACAGCTGATGACCTTGTTGGCATTCCGACCTATGAAACCATCCTTGATATTCCGGCTGAGCTAATTACCGACGCGAGTTTTGTCACGCTCGCAGAGTTCAATGACCTACCGTGCATTTTTGTAAGTGCTATAGAAAACGGCGAAGAGTGTCATTATTGGGTGAGTCTTGACACAGGACTTCTTTGCAAGCAGATCACCGTTTCCGACGAGCAGGTCATTTACGCCTTGACGCAGATATCGGTCGAACAGTTAGCAGAAAACGACAGCAATTTTGCCGATATTTTCCTGCTCCCCGACGGAACGAGGCCGTTTGCTACAGAAGAATAAATGCCGCAATCGTCAGCAGGATGCTCCACATGTCATCCTGCTCTGAGTCAATGAGGATCAGCACCAAAATTACAACCACAAGCAAATCGCCCATATCGAGATTTCCGGGCAGTGACCATTTCCCTTGGCGCTCTGCCCTGCAAATGCGCGGCGGCTCCGATTCTTCGCAGGAGGCAACTACTGTCGGCAGTGGCTCGCAGGGCGGCTCTTGTGGGCGCTCATGCACCGTGTGCCTGCTGTACGTGCCGTTGGCATTGGGTATATAACGATTGTACACATAATCACC
>JAZUCN010000190.1:0-2707 GCA_045639205.1 Oscillospiraceae bacterium
CAACCAAAGTAATTCGGACTGACGGTGATGGGCAGAGTACAGGAAAAATGCGTATCCGATTCGGGGATGAGCATAATCTCATGACCAAAACGGTCGAGTACCACGCCCGAAAGCGCGTTTTCAAACAGCATTTTAACCTGAACGGTTTCACCGCCAAACATGCTGAACACATTCTTGCCGTATTGCGAGAGGTCGAGTTCCTTGACAGCGCCTGCCATGTAGCGCGCGTCTGCCGTCTGACGGATGTTTGCCATCTTGTCTACGCGGTAGTGCGTGATGCCGTGGCTCTCGGTGTGCGCGATGAGGTAGTAGTTTTCATCATCCCAGCACAGCGCGATCGGACTTGCCACATAGTTCTTCTCGCGGAAATGCTTTTCCTTGTCTACACCCCAGTCAAAATATCGGAAACTGATCTGCTTGTTTGCGGCGATGGCGTCATGAATGAGGTCGATGGTGTAGTAAATGCTTTCGTTCATGGTCTTGACGCGTCCCATGACGACGACCTGGCGGCGAAGAGAACCGCCTTCATGCTTGCTTGCGAGCGTTTCAAGCTTTTTGATGAGCGAGAGGGATTTCTTCGTGGTGAGGAATTTGCTCGCCTGCACTGCATCGACAAGGAGTTTCAGTTCAGGCAGTTCAAACTCGCGCGAAGCGAGATAGTAACCGCCGTTTTTGCCACGTATGGTGCAGATATCCATACCGAAATCCTGCAGACAGGCGATATCGTCGTACACACTCTTGCGCTCTGCCTTAATTCCCTTATCTTCGAGATAGGCGAGAATCTGCTGCATGCTGATCGGATGATTTTCGTCGGACATCTCTTCCAGATATTGCTTGATATAAAGAATCTTCAGTTTTTGATTGTCGGATTTGGACATCAAACCACCTCCATGCGTCCATTTTATCGGATAGTAAGAAGAAATACAATAAGCAAATGCGTTGAATCACTGTGTCATAAATGGTACAATATGACCATTGATGGAAATGCAGGGATAATATGTGAAAAATTTATGAAGATTTTATGCTTTTGTTGAGTTTTTCCGCAAAATATGTTACTTTACAAGCAGTCAGGAGGTGAGGAGATGAAACAAAACGATAACAAAGCCTTTATTCGATGGGGCGCAACGATTTTTAGCGTCATTGCACTGGCGGTTGTGCTTGTTCTGATCCTCACAAATCTGTCGGGTTTTTTTGCAGCGGTTAAAGCGATTGTGCGGGTCCTCTCGCCGCTGATTTTTGGTGCTGTCTTTGCGTTTTTGCTCAATCCGATTGTGCATGCCTGTGATAAGCGCATTGCGCCGCTTCTGATGAAAAAAGCGAAAAGTGAAAGCAATGCACGAAAAGCAAGCAGAGTTATTGCGATAGTCGCTGCGTTTGTCACCTTTGCGCTGTTTATCTATGCATTCTTTGCAATGATGCTTCCGCAGATTGAAGAAAGCATTCGCCGCATCGTGCAATATGCGCCGCATTATTACACGAGCAGCGTCAATTGGCTCAACAAGATGCTCGATGACAATCCGCAGATTGCGCAACATCTTGCAACACTGCTCTCAGAACTGCAGACGTTTTTAAAGAACTGGGTCAACACCACGCTTCCAAGCGACATGCAGATCGTTATTTCCACCGTCACATCCTCTGTTGTGGCGGCAGTCAAGGCGGTTGTGAATGTTCTGATCGGTCTGTTTGCTTCGGTCTATATCCTTTGGCGAAAAGATATCCTGCAGGCGCAGTTTAAGAAGCTGATTCTTGCGGTCTTTGCACCCAAATCTGCCGACCGTATTTTGTACCTTGCACGGCAGACCAATCAGATTCTCAATGGTTTTTTCATTGGCAAGCTGATTGACTCTTTGATCATCGGTATCATTTGCTATATCGGCATGCTGATTTTCCGTCTGCCGTATCCCGAACTGATTTCGACGATTCTGGGCGTTACAAATATTGTGCCGTTCTTCGGACCGTTTATCGGCGCCGTTCCGAGCACGTTGCTTATCCTGCTCGTCAATCCTCTGCAGGCGTTCTATTTCGTGATTTTCATTCTTGTGCTTCAGCAGATTGACGGCAATATCATCGGGCCGAAGATTCTTGGCAACTCTGTCGGTATCTCGGGTCTTTGGGTGCTCGTGTCCATTACGATTGCAACAAGCCTCTTTGGTTTTGCGGGTATGCTTCTCGGTGTGCCTGTGTTTGCACTTTTCTATCAGATTCTGAGCGATTGGGTGAACAGTACGCTTAAGGCGAAGAAACTCATGATTGATACGCAAAAATACTGCGCCATTGAGTCGGTTGCTGAGGCATCTGCAGACGAACCACCGCAAACACCTGAATAAATCCCCTCAACCAACAGGTGTGAGGGGATTTGCGCCATTATTTTCAGGAGAGAACTATGGATACATTTTTTCTGCAACTGAATACAAATCCAGCGGCGCGGCAGTTTGCGGAGGTTTATTGCGGCGTGATGCGATATGTGTTTGTGTTTCTCGCAATTCTCATCGTTTATCGTTGTGCGCGTTCGCTTTTGCAGTTTAAGCCCGAGCCTGAGGTTTGGGCATGGCTGTCAAGTCCGTCCGGTGAGCGTATATCTGTCACGCATTGGGAGAGCCTTCTCGGCAGAGGCAGAAACTGCGATGTGGTGCTCAATTATCCGACCATCTCGCGTTCGCATGCCGTTCTCACGCGTTATGACGATGCCAGCTGGACGATTTCCGAT
>JAZUCN010000191.1:0-3464 GCA_045639205.1 Oscillospiraceae bacterium
CAAAAAGACCTGGAAGCCGCGCTTGGGCAAGGGAACATGCGCTACTACGCTGTGGTCAATTATGACTTTGAGGCATTTAACGACCCGCATACGAGGTAAAAACAGCCGCCCTTTTGGGGCGGCTGTTACTGCATCATCGCATGGGCAAGCAGAGGGATATTTTCCTGCACCATCTGCGGAAGCTGGGAAAGTGGAAGCGGGTTTTCGCCAAGTCCTGCCTCAATTGTGAAGCCGGGGCGATAAAAGCGCTGTAAAAACCAGTCTTTATAGCCTGCGTTGGCAGATTCGGCAGGCACTTGCTCAAGGATGTAGCCCGATTTTTCGGCAAACTCGCGCGCGAGGCGCTCGCTTGCGGGTGGGGTTTTGTCGGCAAAGGTATGGTAAATGACCCTGCCCTGCGTATGGTAAGTGAGCACCAAATCGGGTCGCACACAGCAGGTATATGCCACAAGGGCGGCACTTTCTGCCTGGTCAAGCGGGTGAGCACCTACAAAGTCGCGCGGAGCGGGTTCGAAAAAGCCTTGCTCCGCCTTTATTTGGCGCGCCATATACCAGCCTGCAGGGTAGTTGAGATTCAGGTCCACCCCCGCAAGATTCGCCTTCCAGCCGCATGGAAATGGGATATCCCGATAGCCCGCGGCAATGGCTTTGGCTCTTTGGTATTCCGCACTATCGGGCAATATCGCACCTGTGACGAGGTCCACGCCGTCCGGGTTTAGCATGGGGACGATATAGAGCATCGCGCGGTGATAAAGCTTCGCCGCCTCAACACCGCCGAAACTGCCGTTTTGCGTAAGGGCTTCGCAGTAGCTTTCAAGCATTTCCCAAATGAGCATCGAGGTGATGTACTCATTGGCATGGTGCGCACCGACAAGCAGGATTTTACTGCTCCCCTTTCCCAGTTGCAGGGCATAAACAGGTCTGCCGCCTGCCGTCTTTGTCAATACTTTTGCGTAGATAAACGGATAACAGCGCAGCAGGCGGCGAAGTCTATCCGTCTGCATTGCGCTTGTCATCGGCACAAGCTCCGAGTTCAATAAAAATCCCCTCCGACATATCTGTATGTCGGAGGGAATTTGTTATGCGTGATGTTCTGCGGCAAAAACCGCTTTCATGCACCGATAGGTCATATAGCAGTCGAATTTTGCGACCGTTTCATACGGTGCGTGCATCGACAGCACAGGCACACCTGCATCGATGGTGTCGATGTTGCGCTTTGCCATATACTTGGCAACGGTGCCGCCACCGCCAACATCGACCTTGCCAAGCTCTGCCATCTGCCAGCGCACGCCATTGTCGTTCAGAAGCTTGCGAAGCCAGCCGACAACCTCGGCAGAGGCATCCGATGCGCTTCCCTTGCCGCCGCTGCCCGTGTATTTGCAAAGACCCACGCCATAGTTGACATAGGCGCTGTTGCGGCGCTCATAGACCTCGGCGTAGTTGGGGTCATAGGCGGCGGTGACATCCGCGGAGATGCAGAATGAGTTCGAGAAGCACTCGCGCAGGCTCACACCCTGTGCGCGGCAGAGGTCTTCGATGAAGAGTTCAAATGCCTCGCACTGCATGCCCGACACGCCTTCCGAGCCGATTTCTTCTTTGTCTGCAAAGATGCAAACGGCTGTGCGCGCAGGATTGGGAACGGCAAGCAGAGCCGCAAGTTCTGCAAACGCGCACACGCGGTCATCGTGGCCGTAAGCACCGATGAGGCTTCTGTCAAGGCCGATATCGCGCGCCTTCATTGCGGGCACGGCTTCAAGTTCTGCCGAGATGAGGTCTTCTTCGACGATGCCGTATTTTTCGTTCAGCAGTTTCAAAACCGCCAACTTGACAGCATCCTTACCCTCTTCATCCGTTTCGGGCTTCGTGCCGATGATGATGTTGAGATTTTCCGCAGGAACAGCCTCATTGAGCGGCTTTTTCCCCTGTTCTCTGCCCAAATGCGGCAGAAGGTCGCTGATGATAAACTGCGGGTCACCCTCCTCACCGCCAATGCTGACATACACGCTCGTGCCATCGGCGCGGATAACCGTGCCATGCAGTTCCAGCGGAACGGTGAGCCACTGGTACTTGCGGATGCCGCCATAATAATGCGTCTTTAAAAACGCGATTTCACTGTCCTCATACAGAGGATTGGGCTTGAGGTCAAGGCGCGGCGCGTCGGTGTGTGCCGCTCCGATGTTCACACCTTCGGAAAGGGGCTTCGTGCCGATGACGGCAAGCATAATTGCCTTGCCGCGATTATTGAAATAGACCTTATCTCCTGCACGAAGTTCCATGCCGCGGCGATATTCGACAAAGCCGTGTGCGCTTGCAAGGCGAATTGCCGCCTGCACACATTCGCGCTCGGTTTTTGCCTCGTCAAGGAACTTTTTATATTGCTCGCAATACTCATACATTTCCTGCGCTTCGTCCTGTGTGAGGACTTTGTAGCCATTCTCGGGATGGTAGAGAAGTTTCGTGCGTTCTTCCTTTGTCATGCTTGTTTCTCCTTTATGATAGCATTTAGGGTGCGGAGGGCTGTGTTTTTGAATCGCGCATAGTCTTCCGCGTTGTTTTCCAAAATATACGCGCAGTTTTCGCGGTAAAACGCGTCATTTGCCTGCGCTTCGATACGCGCAAGCGCCCGCTCGCGCGAGATGCCGTCGCGCGTCATGATGCGTGCGAGGCGAAGTTCTTTCGGCGCAAGCACACCGATGGTCACATCGCAAAGGTCCGCCAAGCCGCTTTGGATGAGCTTGATGGCATCGATGGCAAAAATATCTGCCTTGCTCTGCGCCAGAAGCGTCTTTACCCTTTTGCCGAGGTGCTCGGCGGTAATCGCATCGAGTTTCTGCATCTGCGCGGGGTCAGCAAAGATCGCAGATGCAAGCGCTGTGCGGTCAAGTGCGCCATCGGGCAAAAAGACATTGCCAAATGCCGCGCTGATTGCCGCGCGCAGGGCATCATCGCATGCCGCCATCTGCGCATAGAGCGCATCGCAGTCGACGATTTCCGCCTGCAAATCCGCAAGCAGGTCCAAAACCGTGGTCTTTCCACTGCCTGTACCGCCTGTAATTCCGATTACCAGCATACTCAAACCTCAACGATGTGAAAGCCTGCGGCTTTCTTCAGCCGATTGGCAACTGCCAAGCCCAAACCGCCCTCATCGGGGCACTGGGCATAAATGTGGCGCACATCGGTCGTATCAAAACTGCGAAGCGCCTCAAAGACGCGTCTTGCCTGCTCTTCTTTATCGCCCTGCGCGCCAAGCACGCGCACAATCTGCGAAGAAAACAGATTCTGATACTCACAGAAGCAGATGACGCCATCCTGTTCCTGCGCATGGGCTTCTATGTACTTTGCGCTCGCCTGCGCATCGCCCGTCACGACAGTTACAGGCGCACTCGGCGCGTAGTGGCGGTATTTCATACCCGGTGCGCGCGCCATTTCGCCGTCATGCAATTGGCGGCGGATGGCTTCGTCGA
>JAZUCN010000192.1:0-2262 GCA_045639205.1 Oscillospiraceae bacterium
CCGCGCGAGAATCGGCGCGAACAGCCGCGCCCGATGCAGGAAAACGCGGAGAATCTGCTTGAAGGCAGAAACGCCTTGAGTGAGGCGCTTGCAAGCGGCAGACCCGTTGACAAGGTGTTTATTGCCGAGGGCAGTACTGACCGCGCACTTGCAAGACTTGCCGCGATGGCAAAAGAGGCGGGCGCTGTCATTGTCGAAACCGACCGCAGAAAGCTCAATATGATGAGCGCAACGGGCGCGCATCAGGGCGTGATTGCGCAGGTTGCGGCGCACAGTTATGCGACAATCGATGATATTATGGCGCGTGCGGAGGAAAGTGGCAGACCGCCGCTGATTGTTATTTGTGATGAACTTTCCGACCCGCACAATCTGGGCGCAATTATGAGAACGGCAGAGTGCGCCGGCGCGCACGGCGTGATTATTCCCAAACGCAGAAGCGTGGGTCTGACGGCAGTGGTCGGCAAGGCATCGGCAGGCGCCATTGAGTATATGCCCGTTGCGCGCGTGAGCAACATCACAGCCGCCATTCAGGAACTCAAAAGCCGCGGACTTTGGATTTACGGTACAGCCGCCGATGGCGAGACGAGCCTGTATCGCGCGGACCTTAAAGGACCTGCAGCCATCGTCATCGGAAACGAGGGCGAAGGCATGAGCCGATTGGTGCGCGAGCAATGCGACTTTAAAGTCAGTATTCCCATGAAAGGCAGTATCTCATCCCTGAACGCATCGGCGGCCGCGGCAATTTTGCTGTATGAAGCCGTGCGGCAGAGAGAGGGTTAACAGGAGTTAGTATGAACGAACGTCCGCAGGAGCAGGAACTGCAACAATTGCATAACGAACCGGCGCCTGAACTGGACGTGCGCGAGGAGAATTTCAACCTCGAGGACATCATCCGCGAGTTCGGTGGCTGGAGCAAACGCGAACCCGACCCGGAACCCGAAGTTGAGGAAAGTCCTGCTGAGCAAAGCGTAGAAGCACCGCAGGAAGCGGAATCGGAAGCGCTTGACACCGTCAGCGAAGATACCGTCCGCTTTGCACCGGCGCATCAGCCTGTGCAGGCAGGAAATGACGATACGATTCGTTTTTCGCCTGCCAATCAGCCGCCGCTGTCGGCAAGCATGGACACGGTCCGCTTTACGCCGATTCGTGACGAAGAAGCGCATGAAGAGCCTTCGCAGGAGATATGGACCTACAAGGGCGAGCCGATTCCCGATGATGCGCAGGTGGATGCGGAACTTGCTGAAGAACTTCGGCGCGAGCAAAAGCGCGAAGAACGCAGGCGCAAGCGCATTGAACGCGCAAAAAAGCGCGCGATGCGGATGGAAAGGCGCAAAATCCGCCGACAGGAGCGTCCTGAGCATGAATATGCCTCAGCGCAGGAAGCCTACGATGCATACTGCAAGAAGACCAATCTGCACAGCCGCGTGCTGATCAGCGCTGTTTTGTGCGCGATTTCGGCAGTGCTGCTGTTTTTAAGCAGTGGGGTTTTGCAGAAACTCGATGTGTCGGCATATCGGTGGATATTGACCGTCGCGATGCTGGTGCTGATGTCAGGGCAGGTACTGCTTGCCTTTGATATCTGCCTGCGCGGCATTGCAAAGGCGATTTCTCTGCAGTTTGACCACACAAGTCTGCTTGTGCTGATGGTGGTGACGGCGTTCTTTGACGCGTTGTTTGCTCTTGCGCAGGCACGCGCGCCGTTTTGCACGCTCGTTTCCTTGCTGCTTTTGCTGTCGCTTTGGGCCGAACAGCTTTGCCTGCACGCCAAGCGCAAAAGCATGAAGGTTGTCTGCACAGCGAAAGAGACAACAGCGGTTGTCTGCGAGCAGGCGGCATGGCACGGAAAAGACTGTATCTTCCGCGGTGAGGCAGACGGCGATGCGTTTGCTACGGCGCTGGAAATGCCCGATGCGAGCAAGCGCGTAATGCGTATTTACGCGCCTGTTGTGACTGTTTTGACATTGATTTTGAGTCTGCTTTCTTCGGTGCAGACCCAGCAAAATCTGCTTTGGATCTGGACGGCACTGTTGATTGCCTCTTATCCGATGGGCATTCTCATCAGTTTCGCGCGGCCGTTTGGCGCATTCGCGCGAAAACTTTTGCGGATGGGAACGGCAATCGCAGGTTGGCAGGGCGCACGCGATTTGAGCAGTGAGTGCGGCTTGGTTGTCAGTGATGCTGATCTTTTTCCGCAGACAAATGTCACACTCAACGGCATGAAAATTTACTCCGACAGACCGCTTGCGCAGATTGTGAGTTTTG
>JAZUCN010000193.1:0-6243 GCA_045639205.1 Oscillospiraceae bacterium
GTGCCGCGCGGACGATGTGCTCGGGCTTCGTGCCGCGTGTGATGCCGAGAAGCGCCCCGCGCGCGTACATATCCCAGTGTGGCGCGCCAAGACCCGTAAAGGCAGGCACAAGATACACGCCGCCGGTGTCGGGTACTTTTGAGGCATAGGATTCCGCGTCGCGCGCCTCATGCAAAAAATGCAGTTCATCGCGCAACCACTGAATCACCGCGCCGCCAACAAAGACAGAGCCTTCGAGCGCATACTGCACCTTGTTTCCGAGACCGATGGCGATGGTGGTGAGAAGTCCGTGCCCGCTTTGCATGGCGTGCTCGCCTGTGTTCATCAGCAAAAAACAGCCTGTGCCGTATGTATTTTTCGCATCACCCGGGTCAAAACAGCATTGACCGAACAGCGCCGCCTGCTGGTCGCCCGCGATGCCCGCGATGGGCACATTGACGCCCTGCAGGTTGCATGTGCCGTAAATTTCCGAACTGCTGCGCACCTCGGGAAGCATTGCGCGCGGAATCTCCAATTCCTGCAGCAACGTTTCGTCCCAGCAGAGCTTGTGGATATCATAGAGCATCGTGCGCGAGGCGTTGGTGTAGTCTGTGACGTGCACCTTGCCGTTTGTCAGTTTCCACACGAGCCAACTGTCCACCGTACCGAAAAGCAAATCGCCGCGCTCTGCCTGCGCACGCGCGCCATCGACATGGTCAAGAAGCCAGCGGATTTTTGTCGCGGAGAAGTAGGCATCGGGCACAAGACCTGTGGTGTTTTTGATGTGCTCGGTGAGGCCCTTGTCGCGCAGGCGGTCGCAGATATCTGCCGTGCGGCGGCATTGCCAAACGATGGCGTTGTGGATGGGTTTGCCTGTATGCTTGTTCCAAACGATGGTCGTCTCACGCTGATTGGAGATGCCGAGGCCGACAATGTCCTTCGCGTCAATGCCCGAGTGGGTGATGACCTCAATCATCACGCCATAGGTACTGGCGTAAATCTCCATTGGGTCGTGCTCGACCCAGCCTGCGTGCGGATAATATTGCGTCAGCTCTTTCTGCGCCGTGCCGATGAGATTTTGGTGCTCATCAAACAAAATCGCGCGACTGCTGGTCGTTCCCTGGTCGAGGGCGAGCAGATAACGGCTCATGGCAATTCCTCCTGCGTGGTCTTTTGTTTATTATAACGGCAGGGCAGGGGGAGTTTCAAGTGCGGTGGGTTTACTTTTTTGCGCCTGCTTGGTACAATGGCAGTAACCTTTGAAGGAGTGTTTTGCATGAAGCAGACAACACTTTGTTATCTAGAGCGCGATGGGCAGTATCTGATGCTCCACCGCGTGAAAAAAGAACACGATGCCAACCGTGATAAATGGATTGGCATCGGCGGAAAATTTGAGGATAAAGAAAGCCCCGACGATTGTGTGCTTCGCGAGGTGCAAGAAGAAACAGGCTTGGTGCTCACCGATTACCGCTACTGCGGCATCATCACTTTCGTTTCCGACCAATGGCCGACGGAGTATATGCACCTGTTCCATGCAACAGGTTTTGAGGGCACAGTGCGCGAATGCGAGGAAGGTACACTGGAGTGGATTTCGCGCGAGGCGCTCGATAGCCTTCCGCAATGGGAGGGCGACCGTATTTTCCTCGAACTGATGCATCAGCATGTGCCGTTTTTCTCGCTTAAACTCGTCTATCGCGGCGAGCATTTGGAGCAGGCGGTGCTTGACGGCAAGAAGATCCGATAAAAAACGGGCCTGCCGGACGGCAGACCCGAGATTCGGTACTTATGCCAACTCTGCGATGTCGCAGATGATGTCCACGCACTTGTCAACGCCGATGAGGCCGCTGTTCAGACTCAGATGATAGTTCTGCGCCTCGCCCCAGTTGCGGTTGGTGTAGTGCTTATAATAGACCTTGCGCTTGCTGTCTTTTTCCTGCAGACGCTTGGCGATCGGCTGTTTCGTCTCGCCGTATTTGGCAAGGATGCGCTCGGCGCGATGCTCCTTATCCGCGTGGATGAAGATGTGCAGGCAATTGGGATGGTCGCGCAGAACAAAGTCTGCACAGCGGCCAACGATGACGCAAGGACCTTTCTCCGCAAATTCGCGGATGATATTCGTCTGACACACATAGAGTTTATCCGAAAGCGATGTGGTATCAATCAGCCCCATCGGATGCGCCGAAACGGCAATGTTAAACAGGAAACTGCTCGTAACAGAAGCATATTCGCCAATCTCCTCGATAAATTCGTGGGAGAAACCGCTCTGCTCTGCAACAGCATCGACCAGCTCTTTGTCATAGTAGGGGATGCCCAAACGCTCTGCAACGGCTTTGCCGATGGTGCGTCCGCCACTGCCAAACTGACGGCCAATGGTGATAACTTTATTGGTCATAGGTCCGCTCCTTTGCATTTCTTTTCTTCATTATACCGAAAAATGGCTGTGCTGACAATATTTTTTTCGCACACCGCCCCAAAAACAAAACACGGCCCGAAGCGCCGATTTTGATACGAACAAAAAAGACTCAATGGAGGTAACGACAATGATCCGACATGTGGTAATGTGGAAGTTCAAAGAAGGCGAGCAGGAGAATATGCACAAGTTCCTGCGCGATCTGAAGGCACTTGACGGGGTGATTCCCGAAATCAAGAAGATGGAAGTGTTTGTCAGCTGCAAGGCGGGCAACGATTACGATGCGTGCCTCATGGCAGATTTTGAGGACATCGATGCGATGCTCCGCTACCGTGACGATCCGCGTCATGTGGCGGTAGCCTCGTTCTGCAAGACCATCCGCGAAACGCGCGGTGCGATTGATTTTGAAATCTAAAGGAAAAAGCAAAGCGGCTCACCCACGGTGAGCCGCTTGTTTTTCTATCGTTCTTCTCGGAAGTAGGGCAGACCCAGCGACTGCGGGGGCTGATCCTCTCTCTTTTTGCGCATCGACACGATAATCAGAACGACCAGCGTGACAACGTAGGGAAGCATCTTGTAGAGTTCCTTGACCGAGAGAGCGGAACTCGGGATGTAGAGATAGAGGATGTAGAATCCGCCGAAGAGGATGGAGGCGAGAATGCTGACATTCGGACGCCAAATGGTAAAGATGACAAGCGCGATGGCGAGCCAGCCGCGGTCACCGAAGGCGTTGTTCGACCAAACGCCGCAGGCGTAGTCCATGACGTAGTACAGACCGCCAAGACCTGCGATCATACTGCCGATGCAGGTTGCAAGGTACTTGTAGCGCGTAATGCTGATGCCGGCTGCGTCTGCCGTTGCGGCATTCTCACCGACCGCACGCAGATGCAGACCCGCACGCGTGTGCTTGAGGAACCACGATGCAAGCAGCGCTAAAATAATGGCAAGGTAGGCAAGGAAGCCATAGGACAGAAATACCTGACCGAACCAGCCGAGCTTGCCTGCAAACGGCAGGGATTTACTGAAATACGCGCTCGTTGCAGACAGCGCAATCGACGGCACTTCACTTTCCGTCAGCTTGATCAGAGAACCGCCAAAGAAGTTGCCGACACCAATGCCGAATGTGGTCATCGCAAGACCGGTGACGTTTTGGTTGGCGCGGAGCGTGACGGTCAGGAAGCAGTACAGAAGACCCATCAAAAGCGAACCGAGCAGGGAGCACAGCAGGGGGATGCCGATGGCAAGCCATGCATTCATTTGCGCTGCAGGTACGGCCTGTTCATAGAAGAACGCGCCGATGACCCCGCCGATGCCGCCGACATACATGATGCCGGGGATACCGAGGTTCAGGTTGCCGGATTTCTCCGTCAGGATCTCGCCGGTACTGCCGTAGAGCAGGGGGATGCCCTGCATAACCGCACGGGGAAGGAAAGAAGCAAGATCAAACATCGGTTACGCCTCCTTTTTGTCGGACTTTCGCAGGCTGATTTTATAGTTGATGAAGAATTCACAGCCGATGAGGAAGAACAAGATGATACCCGTGAGGATATCCGAGAACGAATGGTTCAGACCAAACGCGCTGGAAATCTCGCCTGCACCGCGGTCGAGCGTTACAAGAAGCAAGCTCGAGAAGACCATGATGAGGGGGTTAAAGTGCGCCATCCACGAGACCATGACAGCGGTAAAGCCGCGGCCGCCAACGAGTGTGGTGGTAAGCGTGTGGTCGGTACCTGCTGTCAGCAGCATGCCGATCAAGCCGCAAAGCGCGCCCGAGAGCACCATCGTGCGGACGATGACGCGGTCGACCTTGATGCCTGCGTAGCTTGCGGTGCGCTGGCTTTCACCGACAACGGCAATCTCGTAGCCATGCTTGCTGTAACGCAGGTAGATGTAAATGGCAACGGTGATGATGGCAACAACGAGAATGGTCAGCAGGTATTTCTGACCGCCGATTTCGGGCAGCCAGCCGGCTTCCGTTTTCTGATTGATGATGCCGATCTTGCCTGCACCCTTGGGAACTTCCCAAACGATGATGAAGAATGCGGCAAGCTGGGTCGCAATGTAGTTCATCATCAGCGTGAACAGCGTTTCGTTGGTATTCCACTTGGCCTTGAAGAAAGCCGGCAGGAAGCCCCACAATGCGCCTGCCAGAACGCTGGCGAGGAAAATGACGAGAATCAGAAGTGCGTTGGGCATCTTACCGCCGAGGCAAATCATACACGCGGCAGCAGCCAAACAGCCAATGAGCACCTGACCTTCGGCGCCGATGTTCCAAAAACGCATCTTAAATGCAGGTGTGACAGCCAGAGAGATACCAAGCAGAATCGCGATGTTCTGACCCGTAACCCAGGACTTTCTCGCGGTGCCGAAAGCACCTTTAAAAATCGTGCCGTAGATGCTCAGGGGATCTTCACCTGTCAGAAGCATCGTGACGATGGCGCAGACGACCAAGGCCAGCACGATTGCAAGACCGCGGATGGCAAAGGATTTGTACCACGGAAGCACATCACGCTTGACAATATGGAACGGAGAGTTTTTATGCATCTGTATTGCCTCCTCCCACTTGAGTCATCAAAGCACCGACGGTGCGCTTATCAGTTGTGCGGGCATCGACGACACCGGAGACCTGACCACCGCACAGAACGACAATGCGGTCACACAGTTCCAGCAGAACGTCGAGGTCTTCACCTACAAAGACAACGGCAACACCCTGCATTTTCTGCTTGGTCAGAAGATTGTATATGGTGTAAGACGTGTTGATATCCAGTCCGCGCACCGCATAGGCGGTCATCAGAACGGAGGGCGCCTGTGCGATTTCGCGACCAACAAGCACCTTCTGGACATTACCGCCCGACATGCGTCGGACAGGGAAGGATGTACTGGGTGTGACGACCTCCAACTCCTGCCAAATGCGGTTAGCGAGGGCTTCGGGGTCTTTGCGGTTGACGAAGGGGCTCTTGCCCTTGCGCCAAGAACGGAGCATCATGTTGCCCGCCATGCCCATCGAGCCGACAAGACCCATGCCAAGACGGTCTTCGGGAACAAAGGACATCGAAACGCCGTTCTTGCGGATATCCATCGGGTCCATGCCGATGAGGCTTTTGGATTTACCGTCTTCGGGGTCATGGAAGATGACAGAACCCGCGGTGACGGGATACAAACCTGCGATGGCTTCAAGCAGCTCGCGCTGGCCGGAGCCTGCGATGCCCGCGATGCCGAGAATCTCACCCGAATTTGCCGTAAAGCTGACATTGTCCAGGCGTTTGACCCCCAACTCATCATAAGCCGTCAGACCTTCGATAGAAAGACGCGGCGTCACATTCTGCGGCTCGGGACGGTCGATGTTGAGGCTGACACTGCGGCCGACCATCATATCGGTCAGCGACTGTTGGTTGGCATCTTTCGTGGCAACCGCGCCAATGTACTCGCCCTTGCGCAGAACCGCAACGCGGTCGGAAACATCCAGGACCTCGTGCAGTTTATGTGTGATGATAATCAGCGACTTGCCGTCTGCTTTCATGTTGCGCATGATCTCAAACAGCTTGTCGGTTTCCTGCGGAGTCAGAACAGCGGTCGGCTCATCGAGGATGAGGATATCCGCGCCGCGGTAGAGCACCTTGATGATTTCGACCGTCTGCTTCTGCGAAACAGACATGTCGTAGATTTTCTGGTCGGGGTCGATATCAAAGCCGTATCGCTCGCAAATCTCGCGCACCTTTTTGCCTGCAGCCGCAAGGTCGAGCTTGCCTTCCAGGCCAAGGACGATATTTTCCGTAGCGGTGAAGATATCGACAAGCTTAAAGTGCTGGTGGATCATGCCGATGCCATGTTCGAATGCATCTTTTGGAGATGCG
>JAZUCN010000194.1:0-2634 GCA_045639205.1 Oscillospiraceae bacterium
CGCACGAAGGCAAACGGTCAGAAGACTTACAGCAATGTAACTTCTGCGACCTCGACAAGCAATGTAGCGGCATTTGCAGTCAGCTTCAGCGCTCCGCAGAACAAGCGCAGCTTTACGGCGGAATTCCAGATGGTCTACCGCGATGCAAACGGCAAGGAAGTGCCTATTGGCTCGGCATGGAACGCGGAAATGGCTGTCGTTGGCGAGTATGATGCGCAGATCCTCAGTGCAAAGTATGAAGATACGCTGCTCGCAGGCGCAAAGCAGAAGGTGCTCGTTGAGGTCCTTAACACGGGTCTGAATGCATGGAACGCAGGCGCTGTTGCGCTGGCGGACAATACAGGTAACCATTATCTGAGCACAGACAGTGCCGATGATGATGCAAACGCACTTTTGAATGGCGTTGCAGCGGAAGCGGAAGTCAAACCCGGCGAGAGCTATGTATTTGCCCTGGATGTGCATTCCTGGACAAACAGCGGCGGCAAGAAGTTCTACCTCTCCGACGGCACGCTCATGTCGATTTCTCTGCAGATGCAGAAGGGTGAAGAATTCTTCGGCGATGTGCAGAATTTGTCCATCCTCATTACGGAAGCTCCTTCCGAAAGTGTTTTTGTCGAATTGGCAGATGCGCAGAAGGTGAAGATGACGGAAGAAAATCTGCATGCGGCATTCCTGAGCGCAAAGGTTCCCGAAGTAATGCGCGTCAATGAGATCCTTCCTGTCGAGTTTACCGTTATGAACAACGGCAAGAACACATGGAAGGGCAGCACGATTACGGGCAAGGACATTCTCCGTTTCTCGCTCGGTAGTGAAGGCGTATTTGGAATTTACACCAACGCAGAAGCCACCAAGTCTGACAACTCCAAGGCAAGCCGCTTCTTCATTGAAACAGGCAAAACAGTCGCTCCCGGTGAAACCTATACCTTCAGCGGCTGGCTCAAGGCACCGAACAAGGCAGGCGACTATGATCTGCAGACCCTCATGATCTGTGATGGCGATCCTGCCCAGGTTGAAGGCGCGGGCAAAGTCAACGACAGCGTCCTTTGGAAGATTACCGTTGAAGGCGGTGATGTTCTGCAAGAGAACCTCATCACCGAGGATATGGACTATGGCGATCTGACGAAGACCCCGCTTCCCAATGCGGACTATTACATTGCCAATAAGGCATTCTTCTGGGATCTGGCATCCGACCCGACGATGGCTCCGATTGATGACAGAACACAGCCTGTTGGCACAGATGTCAAGGTCCTCAGACAGCTGCTGTATTCGCAGATGGAGCGCGCGCAGGCCTATGAAGAAGGCCGCGACCCGTGGAATGCGTTTACAGACCGCTATGCAGACCGCGGTATCTTCACCGTCGGCGGCTTCTCGCCGTGGTTTGTCAAGTACTGTAACTACATGGACAAGCAGTCGACTTGGGAACCTGTTGATACAGAGTTTACCATGGTTGACTACATCTCCGAGTATGGCGGTCAGACGGACGCAGATGCTTACGGCACGCCGTCGATGTCCAACGCTTCGGTCTACACCCATGTAGAACTTCGCGTGGACGAACTGCTTGAGAGCAACAAGAATATCATTCAGGCGCAAGACAGCTTCGATCCGCTCGTTGGTGATCCGACTGTCAAGTATGATCCCGATACCAAGTACATCATGTTCATGATGGGTGACTGGGACGGCGGCGCATGGACCAGCGGCATTATGCCTTTGCTGCTGGAAGAGGATGAGCACCGCGGTGAAATTCCTGTCGGCTATCTGGTTAACTCCAACCTTTCCGACAGAATCCCGCAGCTTTACAACTACCTCTACAACTCGGCGCTGCCCAATGAGTACTTCATCACCAGCAATAACGGTACGGGCTATATCAACGGCTCGTGGCTCGATGACCCGCAGACGGCAATCTCCGGTGTTACCAAGGAAATGGGACGCGAGATGCTGGCAGACTTCATCGACTACACGCTGGAAATGAACGATTTGTTCAACCTGAACATGCAGGGTTATCTGATTCAGACGACCTACAAGAAGGGCTTGAGCGATACGATGCTGGAGGCATACAACACCATGACTCCCTATGGTGCGGTCTGCTTCGCGTACAGCCATGACACCTATGTCGGCAAGAAGAACGGCATCGCAACGCCGTTCGTGCAGTTCCAGAACCTCAACGGCAACCTGGATACTCCCGAAAAGCGTCAGGCAGCGGCGAACACGCTGACGGGTCTGATGAAGTTCTCCGGTCAGTTCATCACGCCGCACCTTTGCAAGTCTTCCATTACGGAAATCATCCAGCTGTTTGAACTCTTTGACGAACAGAATCCGGCGCTGAAGGATTCGTACAAGATTGTCGATCCGTACACCTTCATGCGTCTTTACAAAGAGGCAGGCGAGAATGCGAAGAAGATCAGCAAAGCAGCCTACACCGCCCGCCAGACGGACAAGGTTGCAGTTGACGGCACGGTCGCGGCAGGTGAATGGGATAACGCGGCCAAGATGACCATCAGCAAGGATTCGGCCGAAATCGGTAAGCACGGCTATAACTGGTCGCCGAAGACCTTCGCAAACGATGCAGATCTTAAGAGCGAATTCCGCCTGCAGTGGGACCGCGAAAATCTGTACATCCTCGAAGAACGTACGGAT
>JAZUCN010000195.1:0-3133 GCA_045639205.1 Oscillospiraceae bacterium
GATTTTATCTGCCAACTCATTGAGCATGGCAATCACCTTTTTAGGTGCATAGTCTTTGGGCAAATCATTTCGCGGTCCGTGATAGAGCAAGTCCCCGAGAAGCACCAGTTTGTCGGGCTTCTCTTCCCGATACCGCTCCATCAGTTTTTCACAATAGTACGCCGACCCATGCAGATCGGATGCAATAAGTAATTTCATTGTTTCGTTCCTTTTTTCATGATATTTTTATTCTACCGCACAAAAAGCGAAAAAGAAACTCTTTTCTTCGTCACTTTTTTACCAAAACATTCAAAATTTTCCAAACTTCTGCCCATGCCCCTTGATTTTCCGACCCATCCGCTTTAGAATATACAATATTCTTTTTCCTTGGGAGGAATCGTTATGGCAGACAATCTCAACCGTATCACCGAACTGTTCGGCACATCTGTGTTCAATGAACAGACCATGGCGCAGTATATCCCTGCGCAAACCATGGACGCATGGAGAACCTGTCTGCAAGACGGTCAGCCGCTGACGCTCCCCGTTGCAAACGCCATCGCTGAGGGCATGAAGACCTGGGCTCTTGAGCAGGGCGCCACGCACTTTACGCATTGGTTCCAGCCCATGACAGGTGTCACCGCCGAAAAGCACGACAGTTTCCTTTCTCCTGTTGGCGGCGGCAAAATCATCATGGAATTCTCGGGTAAGGAACTCGTGCGCGGCGAGTCCGACGCATCCTCGTTCCCCTCGGGCGGACTCCGCGCCACCTTTGAAGCGCGCGGCTACACCGCGTGGGACCCCACGTCCTATGCCTTCGTCAAGGACCACAGTCTCTATATCCCCACCGTTTTCTGTTCCTACTCGGGCGACTCGCTCGATAATAAAACCCCGCTTCTTCGCTCGATGGAAGCCGTCAGCCGTCAGGCACTTCGCATCATGCGTCTGTTTGGCGATACGGAGTCGAAAAAAGTCACCCCGCAGGTTGGTGCAGAGCAGGAATACTTCCTTGTCGACAGATCCGTCTATGAAGCGCGCGAAGATTTGCGCCTTTGCGGCAGAACGCTCTTCGGCGCAAGACCGCCGAAAGCACAGGAGCTCGACGACCACTTCTTCGGCTCGATTCGCCCGCGTGTCAGCGCCTATATGCAGGAGCTCGACGAGGAACTGTGGAAACTCGGTATCTGCTCGAAAACCAAGCATAACGAGGTTGCCCCCTCCCAGCACGAGATGGCGCCTGTCTATACCGATGCCAATACCGCGTGCGATCATAACCAGCTGACCATGGAGGTCATGAAAAAGGTCGCCGACCGCCATAATCTTGTCTGCCTTCTGCACGAAAAGCCCTTTGCAGGTGTCAACGGCAGCGGCAAGCATAACAACTGGTCACTGTGCACCGACACAGGCAAAAACCTCTTTGCTCCCGGCAAAACCCCCGGTCAGAACGCGCAGTTCCTGCTCTTCCTCACAGCACTCATCGAAGGTGTTGATGAATATCAGGAGCTTCTTCGCTGTTCAGCTGCCTTTGCAGGTAATGACCACCGCCTCGGCGCGCAGGAAGCGCCCCCTGCCATCATCTCCATCTTCCTCGGTGACGAGCTGAATGAGATCATCGACTCGGTCATCGACGAAACCAATTATACCGACCGCAAGAAGAGTACGCTCCGCATCGGTGTCGATGTGCTTCCTGCCATCCCGCAGGACACCACCGACCGTAACCGTACCGCTCCCATCGCCTTCACGGGCAATAAATTTGAGTTCCGTATGCCTGGCTCGAGCCAGTCGATTGCAAGCCCGAATATTGTCCTCAATACCATCATGGCAGAGATGCTCTGCCGCTATGCTGACCGCCTCGAAGGCGCGGAAGATTTCGAGGCAGAATTGCACGCGCTGTGCCGCGACTCTCTTTCCAAACACCGCCGCATCCTCTTTAACGGCAACGGCTACGAAGACAGTTGGATCGAAGAGGCCGCGCGCCGCGGTCTTGCAAACCTGCCCAACACCGCAACCGCACTTCCGACTTACATTCTCGATAAAAACGTCGCGCTCATGACGCGCCACGGCGTGCTTTCCAAGCAGGAGATGCTCGCGCGACACGAGATTCACATGGAGAGCTACTGCAAAATCGTCCGCATTGAAGCCTCCACCCTTGTCGATATGGTCCAGCACCAGCTGCTCGGCGCAGCAATTGCCTACAGCGATGTTCTCTGCCAGACCATCATCCACAAACAGCAGGCACTGCCCGGCGCAACCTGCCGCGTGGAAACTGCCCTCGCAGGCTCTCTCAACCAGCTGAACGAAGACCTGCTCGACCGTTGTGCAGAACTCAAAACCGCGCTCGAGACCATGCCCGCAAATCTCGATGCCGAGGCGCAGATGCATTACTGCTTCGAGCAAATCGCACCTGCTACTGCGCGCGTGCGCGAAATCATCGACCATATGGAAACGCTCGTCGCTTCCGATTATTGGCCCGTTCCCATTTACAGCGAACTGCTTTACTCCGTATAAGAAAGACCCGAGAGCCTGCGCTCTCGGGTCTTTTTTTTGCGTATGAAGTTCGTCCAAGCCCCTGATTCATTCTTCGGCTTCTCGATTCCAACTTCTTTTCCTGTCTCAATGCACTTGAGAAGCCACGCCATGTTGCGCGCAAGATTGCGCATCGTCTGCATACCTTCCTCGTCGCAGAGCACCTCATTCGCCTTCGCGCCGTGAACCATATTCCAGTACGATGCCGATACCACTGGCATCTGACTGATGGTCAGATACTTCGTCAGTTGGTCAAGCGCGGCTGTCGTACCCGCGCGCCTTGCCGAAACGATGACAGACGCAGGTTTCTGCACGAACGCAGACTTTCCACTGTAGAACGCGCGGTCTAAAAATGCTGTGATATCACCCGATGCCGCGGCATAGTGCACAGGCGAGCCGAACACAAAGCCATCGGCCTCCCGCGCCTTTTCCACGAACTCGTTGACACCGCCCCCGCGCACACACTTTCCCGTCTTGGTGCATCCGCCACAGGCCACGCACCCGCCAATCGGCTCTTTGCCGATCCAAACAAGTTCCGTTTCAAGACCTTCCGCATGCAGAACATCCGCAATCTGCGTCAAAGCCGTATAAGTACAGCCCTTCTCATGCGGGCTTCCGTTGACGAGCAGAA
>JAZUCN010000196.1:0-3946 GCA_045639205.1 Oscillospiraceae bacterium
CAGTTCCTGCATCGTGCCATCCGTGCTTCCGTCATCGACGAAAATCATCTCCAGCACATAGTCCTTGGTGAAAAATGCCGCGCAGGTCGCATCATACATGCGCCTGACGTTTTCCACTTCGTTGTAGCACGGAATAATCAGCGATAATTTCATCCCGCTTCCTCCTCCACGATATAGCGCCCATTTGGCGCATCATAGTGCCACTGCAGCTTAAAAAACTCCGTCAGTTTTTCAGCAGGTGTGTATAACAGCGTGTAGGTTTCCGAGAACGGCAGAAGAATCTGCATCCCATCTCCCAAATACTTGCGGCTTCCGTCAGCAAGATAGCGGTAGACCTCTCCCTGCTCTGTCACAAGATAGCTCACGCCGTCAAGGCTGATGGTGTAGCACTTGTTCTTCCAGGACCACTCTGCCTGTCCGCCTGCGGCAGATACCGCATAATCTACGGGGAAATACAGCGTATTTCCATCGGAAAGTGTCGGAAACTCGTAAGTTTCCTCCTGCGTTCCAATCTGCGCGGTATCCCATTTCTCGCTCACAAATTCAATCTTCGTACCCGCGTCCATGTCATAATAATCGCGGAAATAATTGTAGAAATAACTGCCCTCAAAGAGCATCGTAAAGCGGTAGCGCGGGTCGATGTCGATGTTGATTTCACAAATGCCCGTCTGGCGGCTTTCTTCCACCGAGGCAAGGTTCGCATCGACGATTTTCTTTGACTCCGTATAGCCCTGCAGGGTCGGAATATAGCAAAGCACGCAAAGCGCCGCCAAGGCGGCAATCGCCGTCCGCCGCGCCCACGCGGGACCCTTGCCCACAACGCGCAGAAGCAGGCTCACCGCTACACAGATGAGCGCCACAATGCCCGCTACCGCCGTGCGCTCCGAGCCGAGCGAAGTGATGACAAGCGTCATCTGTGCGGCAAACGATGCCAAAAGCCAAAGTCCTGTCATGCGCCAGCCTTTGCAAAGCGCGAAGCAGACCGCCTGATATAGAAGTCCGACCGCCGCAAGAACGCATCCTGCCCACGAGAAGCCAAACACCGCACAGAGAATCTGCAAAGGCGCAAAGACAAAACCAAGAAGCAAAACGCGCGGGAGTTTTTTGTCCTGCACGCATACAAGCGCGCTCATAATATCCGCCAGCGATAAAAGCGCCACAGACGACGGATATTTGATCACATAAATCATCGCGTCATAAAAGCGCGAGAGAAATACCGTCGGATGCAGGAAACTGAGAATGCCGCCACCGACACCGCGGTCGACGCGCGCCCAGCTTCCGGGCGCAAGCAAAATCGTCAAAAAGCCGAGCAAGGTCAAAGCGGGATACAGCCACGCCTTTTTGAATTTCACCTCGCCAAAAAGCAGGCTCACTGCCGCAAAGCCCCAAATGACCACAAGGCTCATAATGCCGCACTGCTCGGTCGACGCGCCTGCCAGCACGCAGAACACCGCACCCGCGACCACGCCGCCGCGCGAGAGTTCCCCGCGGTAATACTTCCCCTGATACCACGCGGCAAGCGCCGTCATGCACACGGGGAAAATGTAGTTAAAGTACGCCGAGATCCACAGCAGGCTCATGCGCAGATACTGCACATCGAGTGCCAGCGTGCACAAAATGCCAAGTGCCGCGGCAAGAAGCGCGTGCGTCTTGTCCGTCTTTTCGTTCAGCGCCCGCTCTGCCGCCCAAAATAACAGCGCTAAAAACACGGGGCTGAGGAAAATGTACAACTTGGTATCAAATAAAAGCACGGTTGGGACGATTAAATGCACATAAAAACGCCCATTTGTGCTCAAATAATGCTCTATCATGCGTAAAACAAAGCCTTTTACGCCGTCATCAAAGAACGTTCCGTACCAATAATCGTCGGAATAGACCGTGATTTTCGTATTCAAAACGAGCAAAAGCGACATTGCCGCCAGCAGAAACGCGCCGAAAAGCCATGTTTTTCGCGTGTTTTCCTGCCTGCGCAGACCATTTTTCATGCTGTTTTTCCTCTTTTCAGCAAAGCCTTACAAGTGTTTTCATGGTAACACAAATCTCCCCATTTGTAAACCGCGCGCCACATTGCAAAAGTCCCGATATTATGGTATAATATGCGCATCTTTGAACTTGGAGCGTGCAACCATGACCGCCATCATCACCGACGCGCATTACCGCATGTCCGTCGCGCTCATCCGCGACCTCGCAGATGCCAATGTGCGCGTCATCGCGTGTGAATCCGACCAATACGCCAACCCCGTGGGCTTTGCCTGTCGGGGCGTTTCGTGTTTGGAAAAGTTGCCGCAGGCGGATTATGAAAACGCGCTTTATGCCTTGTGCCGCAAGGTTTCAGAGCAGGAGGGGCAAAAGCCCGCGTTGCTCCCTGTCGGTGCAAAGACGCTCGCACTCATCAGCGCAAAAAGGGCTCGTTTTGACGAGGTCTGCGCGCTGTGCATCCCCACGGCAGAACAGCTCGATTTGTTCAACAACAAGCAGGCTCTGCACGCCTTGGCGCAGGAACTTTCCATCCGGGTGCCGTGCAACTACGTCCGCGGTGAGGAATCTTCGGAAGCCTTTTTCTCGCGCGTGCCGCTTCCCTGCGTTGTAAAGCCGCAGTGCGGCGAAAAATTCGGTCTTCCCGCGCAGAAGCGCTACTGCATCGCAAACACTGTCGAAGAACTCGCTTCTTCTTACACGAAATTTGCCGAAATCACCGGAAATGACCCGATTGTGCAGGAGTATCTCGCAGGTGGCGGATGCGGCTGTTCGGTTTTGGCAAAAGACGGCAAGGTGCTTTGCTCCATCTCGCACCGCCGCGTGCGCGAATATCCCATCTCGGGCGGACCGTCGAGTTGCTGTGAAACGATGGAAAACCCTTATCTTCTCGAGGTTTGTGAAAAACTCGTTGCACACACGAACTATACAGGTCTTGCCATGTTTGAGTTCAAATATGATGCACACGGCAATCCGTACCTGCTTGAGGTCAATCCGCGCATTTGGGGCACATATCCGCTCACGCGCGTGTCGAAGAGCAATTTCTCCGTTTTGTGGCTCTATGCGGCGCTGGCTCTGCCCCTGCCTGCCTATCAGCCGCCGCAGGCTGTGCGCATGGTGTATTATCCAACGGATTTTGCCGCGGCGCTCGGGTATCTTCGCGCAGGTAAATCGGCCAAATGCTTTGACGCGCTGGCAGATTTGCTCCGCGCGAATGTGAAAAACGCACTCTATGAGTCCAGCGACCCTGCGCCTTGGTACAGTTATTTGAAATCACTGCTTGCAAGGGGGTGCAGGTCTTGACCTTCCATGTTGATTTTCATGTGCACAGTGCCGCCTCGCACGACGGCTATCACTCGGTCGGTACGCTTTGCCGCGAGGCAAAGGCGCGCGGTCTGCACGCGATCGCCATCTGCGATCATGATATCTGCACAAAAGCGCCTGCGCGTGAAGATGTTCTGCTCATCCCGGGTGTAGAAATCTCCACCCTCGGCGGTCATATTCTCGGTCTGTTTTTGCAAAAGCCTGTGGATATGGAGGCTCTGCACGAAGGTTTGGGAGAAAACGAACTGCCCGAAGTACTGGCGGCCATCGACGCCATCCACGCCTGCGGCGGTCTTGCCGCTTTGGCGCATCCGTATGCCCCAAACAAGCGTCCGACGGAAGAATTACTGCAATATCCCGTCGACGCCATTGAAGTCTGCAACGCACGCGCGGCACTGCACAAAGGTGCAAACGAACAGGCGCGTGAACTTGCAGAAGCCCACAAACTGCCCATGAGTGCAGGCTCGGACGCGCATCAGAAGCAGGAACTTGGCGGCTGTTATACCGCCGTGGAAGCGGACGCGCTTACATTGGATGCTCTGCGCAAGGCTCTGCTTGCAGGGCGCACCGAAGCGAAGTTTTTCCATGCCTGCCGTTGGCGCTACAAGGGCTTTACGCGTGTACGCCGCGACAAATCGTGGCATTG
>JAZUCN010000197.1:0-3725 GCA_045639205.1 Oscillospiraceae bacterium
GTCTTCCTAAGACCGCTTGGCCTCCGACTTCGTTTCGCACATTCTTTCGTGCGCGACGATTCCACTGGTGTTTTTTATGATGGAAAAATTGATTGGATAACGAAAAGGACGGCAACCGCCGTCCTTTTTTGTTGGCAAAAACCTCCTGCTTGAGTTGCGCTTGTTCGGGAATACTAGACTGAACGCTGAAAAAAGGAGGTCATGAAATGGAACTGAGCAATCAGAAGGCAAACAAGTGCATCGAGTGCAGCGTGGTCTCGTGCAACCATCACTGCGGTACGCAGAATTACTGCTCGCTCGACCACATTCGCGTCGGCACGCATGAATGCGACCCCGCGATGAGCCAGTGCACCGACTGTCTGTCGTTCGAAAAGAAGTAAATTTATGAAAAATCCCTCCGGCATGGCCGGAGGCAATGGTTTGGTACATTAACAGCAGAGCATAATCGGAAGCGCGGCATCGCCACAGAACAGGCGAAGAATGTTATATGCAAGGCAAAGACCACAGCAGGAGCCTGCAAAGTCGTTTCTGCCAAAGTCGCGGCTGCGGCGCATATAGTCATAAGCCGAGGCGTTGTGCTCAATTTGCGCGCGGATGCGCTGGTATTCGAGGTTGTTCGGGTCCATCTGACACGCGCGCGTGATTTGCTCAAAGCCGAGCACGCGATTGCCGAGGTTGGTATTGCAGATGGCCGCGAGGTAATACCACTGTGCGGTGCGCTCATACTCGGGTGCGGAGTTGAGCACTGCCAAGGCGCTGATAAAATCGCGCTGCTGCAGATAGGCTTTGGCGCGGCGGATGAGCTCGGAATCGGCTTCGGTATTGGTATACGAGCTTTGGCGATACCAATCGGAGAACGGGTCATAGCCGCCGCTTCGGTAACTTGTTTGCTGTTTGGGCGGGTTTTTGATTTGGTCATAGGCGGCGTTAATCTCGTTCATCATTCGTGCCGCGTTTGCATCGCCCGGATTCATATCCGGGTGATATTTTTTTGCCAAACGGCGGTAGGCCCGTTTGACTTCTTCATCGCTTGCACCCGGCTCAAGACCAAGCACGCGATAAGGATCATCCATGAGAGTTACGCCTCCTTTCCTTTGGGGTGAAATTGCAGGTCATAGCGGCTCCATACGCCGCTGTAGAGAATATTGCGCAGAAGTTCTGCATCCTGCACGAGCGGAAGCCGCTCGAAGATTTCAGCGGCGTCGCCGATGAGCAGTTTCAGGTGCGGCTCAAAGAACGAGCCGTCCTGCGTATTAGCGATAAGCGGCAGGAGGAAGTTCTGCCGTTTGTGGCGGCGGTCGTCTTTTAGGTCGCAGACCGCGTCCATAAAGTACACAAACTTCCCGAGGGCAAAGCCAAATTCGCGCAGGGTATCTGCCCAACGGTCATCATATAAGACGAAAAGTTCTGCCATGAGTTCTGCAAAGGCGTTTGCCGCGGCATCTGCCTGCGTGTCGGGATTTGCTTCCAGGAGCGATAATTGAGCAAGGGAATTTTTAACGGCATGGCACTGCCGAGGATATGCACTGCTGATTTTCTTGACGCGCTTTTTAAGGGATTTGGCATACAGAAGGCGCAGGAACTTTCTTTCGTCCTGCCAATCGTCCAAGCATTTGTAGTAGGCAAGGAGCGTATTCATCGCGCCTGCGTAGCGGCTGATTTCGCAGGTGAAGTGCGCGCGCTTTTTGCATGGATGGGCAATACAACGGGCGCATCCTGCCTGCTCGGGCTGTTCGTACAGTGACTGCAGGAGCAAGATGAGGAAAGTCATATCGTAGGTCAGGGCAAGTCGGCTCATCTGTCCGTATTCGCTTCTCATGGCGCGGCAAAGCCCGCAGTAGCAACTGCGGTAGCGTGCGGTTTGCTCGGTATTGAGTCTGCCGAGGTCTGCTGTGAGATAGCCGAACATGAAAATGCCTCCTGTCTGTATGTGCACTATTGTAGCACAATTCCCGCAAGAAGCAAGAACAATCAAACATCATCATGGGCAAGCAGGTGGTTGAGAAATGCGCCGTAAAAGACGATGGACATGCAAAAATAGAGCCACAGCATCAGAAGCAGAACAATGGCCAAACTGCCGTAACGCTGAGAAGTGTTGGAAATGTGGTTTACATAATACGAAAACAGATAGGAAAATCCAATCCAGCAGAACGAGGCGGCAAGCGCGCCCGGCAGAACTTTGCGCAAAGGCGTGCGGCAGTTGGGGAGCGCGAGGTAAATTGCGGCAAAGACGGCAGTGAGAACGACGGCAGAATACAGGGGAAGGTACTTCAGCAGCGCCGCGAGCAGAAAAGAAAAGGGGAAATTGATGGCGGTGAGGTAGTCAAGCAGTGCATTACCGAACACATAGAGCACGAGCATCAAAACGAGAGCAAGGAGCAGTAAGAGCGTATAGCCAAGGCACAAAAGACGCCTTTTGATATAGCCGCGCGTTTCTTCTATATGATTGACGCGGTTGAGCCCCGCAATCATGCCATGCAGACCCTTTGACGATGCCCACAGGGCGGTAATGAGGTTGAGAGAAACGAGGGCAAAGAAGCTTTTGCCCTCAAGCTCACCTGCGGTTTGCTCGACGAGGGGTAAAAGCGCAGAGGGAATAAGCGGAGAGAGCAGGGAAAATAAGTCTTGCACGGTGACGGGAAAATAGCGCAGGAGCGCGAGCAAAAGCGTACCCAGCGGCAGGCATGACAGAAGCAGGAAGAACGATGCGCCTGCGGCATAGTGTGAGATTTCGAGCGATGCGATGGTGCAGATGAGGCGTTGGAACTTCAAATAGAGCATCTCCTTTTACAGATGCGAAGGTTTCGACAAGACATGAACTTTTCGACAAACGGCACTTGCGCCAAGCACAAAATAGGCGGTTTTGCGCGAAAAAGGAGCGCAAAAACTTGTGTTATGATGGAAAAAGTTTACAGATTTGTCGAAAAGGCACGATTTCTTTCGGTATCTTTTGCGGTTTTGTTGTGTTTCAATGACGGCGGAGGCGAGGATTATGCGAGATATGAAACTGTTGCAGGTGCGAAGAATTGAACAGGGCAGACTCAAAGGGGCAACATTGGAATACTTCAGAACAGAAACAAAGGCCGAGCCTGCGCAATATGGCGCGGCGATCCGCTTGTATGCAGATGGAAAGGTCGAAGAAGCGACAATTGACGATATTTCAGCGGACATTTTCCGTATCGAAGCGCTGGTGCTCGCGCTTGCAGACGGAACAGTTACGCCGTGTACGATGCGCGATATTGTGGAAGATTGGCTCAACAGCGTGTAAGAAACACAAAATGTAGTAGACAGGTCATAGGATTTTTGTTATAATGACAAAAATTCGTTGTCTTTCGCGCAAAAACGCGGAAAGACAGTAAACGGTGGGAGGATAAGTTCCATGAAGTGTCCGTATTGTGGGTTTCAGGACAGCAAAGTCGTGGATTCGCGCCACTCGGAAGATGGCCTGAGCACCCGCAGAAGAAGAGAGTGTCAGTCTTGCCAGAAGCGTTTTACGACCTATGAGACGGTGGAGAGTCTGCCCATCGTGGTCATCAAGCGCGATAACAGCCGTCAGGCGTTTGACCGCAACAAGGTGCTCAACGGCATGCTTCGTGCATGCGAAAAGCGTCCTGTTTCTTTGGCGGAACTGGAAAAGGCTACGGAAGAAATCGAACAGGTCATTCAGAACTCTTTGGACAGAGAGGTCTCGACCACGCAGATTGGTGAGCTCGTTATGGACCGAC
>JAZUCN010000198.1:0-6438 GCA_045639205.1 Oscillospiraceae bacterium
TTCCAATCTGAGCCTTCAAAATCCCGATTGCCTCCTCTGGGATACCGAATCGCAACAGGCCCATGCAGTTCCTGCACCGCAATGCGGAGCATTCTGCGCAGTTCTGTCTCGCTTGCAGGACAAAGCACCTGCATGCCGGGAATCTGCCGCAGATAACCCACATCAAACATGCCGTGATGCGTTTCTCCGTCAGCGCCTACAAGTCCTGCGCGGTCAACGGCAAACACCACATGCAGATTTAAAATTGCAACGTCATGCAGGAGCATGTCGTAGGCTCTTTGCAAAAATGTCGAATACACCGCCACGACAGGAATCATGCCCTGCTTGGCAAGACCCGCCGCCATGCTCACAGCATGTCCTTCTGCGATGCCAACGTCAAAATAGCGTTTCGGGAATGTCTTTGCAAACTGCGTAAGTCCCGTGCCATACTGCATTGCGGCAGTAATCGCGCAAACTCTTTCATTCTGCCATGCAAGCGACGTCAATTCCGCGCCAAAACTTGACGAGAACGTGCTTCCCTTTGCCGAAACCAAGCGTCCGCTCTCGGGATGGAATTTTCCCACACCGTGGAAATTCTGCGGCGTTTTTTCCGCAGGCGCAAAGCCTTTGCCCTTTTTGGTAATCAGGTGCAGAAGCACAGGCTCCTGCCTTGCCTGCGCCACACGCAGAAGATGGCTCACCTGCTCCAGGTCATGCCCATCCACAGGTCCAAAATAGGTAAAGCCCATATCCTCAAACAGGGTTTTGCCGATGAGTTTTCTGCGGATACGCGCCTTAAACTTATGCGTCGCGGTGTAGACCTTTCTGCCAACGGCAGTTTTATCCATAATCCGTCTGTAAAAAGACTTCAGGTCCAAATACCCAGGCTTCGTACGCATCTTGGCAAGATAACGCGAAATCGCACCAACGTTCGGCGTGATGGACATGCCGTTGTCATTGAGAATGACAATCAGCGGCTCGCGGCTTGCGCCTGCATTGTTGAGCCCCTCGTAGGCAAGACCGCCTGTCAGCGCGCCGTCACCGACGAGGGCAATAACACTGTGATGCTCCTTGCCCAGCGTTCTGGCGCGCGCCATGCCAAGCGCGACCGATACCGCGTTCGAGGCATGACCCGCAATAAACGCGTCATGCTCACTCTCTGACGGCTTCGGAAAGCCCGACATGCCCCCATAAGTGCGCAAAGTATCAAAGCCGTCCATGCGCCCGGTAAGAAGCTTGTGCACATACGACTGATGTCCAACGTCAAACACGAGCCTGTCGCGGCTTGTGTCAAAAACTTTATGAATGGCAAGCGTTGTCTCAACGATGCCAAGATTGGATGCCAAATGTCCACCTGTCTGCGCGATATGCTCAATCAAAAACGCGCGGATTTCCTGACAAAGCTCGGCATCCTGCTCGGCTGTCAGCGCGAGCAAGTCTTCTCTGTTTTGGATTTTCTCTAACATAAAAGCCCCCGGTTTTATCTCTTCCCTTGGGTCAGTTTCTTCGGAATTTGTTTGAAGAAATGAATAATTTTTGCCGTTAAATGAACAATTTTCGTGCTCGCGCCGATGGCAAAGCTTTTACCAAAGGCCTTGCCGCCAACTGTCAAACCCGAAACAAGCGCAGATAACATCAAGTCCGCAACGGTGTTGTCCGACATCCCAAGCGCCACTCGCGCGGCAATGATCGCCGCGGCAGAACCTGAGATGATGCCGCAAATATCGCCAATGACGTCGTTGCAAAACGAAGAAACTCGCTCTGCGTTGCGAAGAAGTGCCAGCGCATCAGGCGCTTCGGGCACCTTGCGCGATGCCATCGAGTGAAACGGCGTGTCACTTGCAGATGTCACCGCCACGCCAATGATATCAAAAATAATACCAATGAGCACGATAACGACAAGAATAACAAACGAAACAGTCATGCTCGCCTGCTCAAGCATCATCGTCGATGCAAGGCTCATCACAGCCGAAATCAGCACCGTTACCCAGAAGATTGTCACAATCCACTTGTAATCGGGCTTCGGCATTTTTGTCTTTTTATTTTTACTCTGTTTCACAGATCATCCTCCAAAAGGCAATGGCAGCAGATATGGTTAATCTTACGGCTTAGGTCGGGTATGATTTCCCCGGGGGCATCCTGCCGTCGCCGCGCAGGTGGTTTCCCTTTCATGCCCGAGCCGATCCGTCGCCGTGATCGAAACCCGATTGCCACTTAGTCCGTACCGCATTCCCATATCTGCCCAATTACGACAGTCTAGGTGATTTCCACAACAGTTTTGTCTGCTTCCTATCCTCTTTTGCAAACAGGCTTTCAAAAAGATATCGTCCTTGCCTCAAGGCCATGAGACCGAACGCTTAGCTCTTTTTTCCCGAACTGTTCACGCAAGGCAGGCTACACTGCACACAGCGTTTGGGCAAATATGCCTTCCACACCGCCTTGCAGGTTCATATCCGGTACCGTACAGAGGTCGCTGAAACCACGTTGGGAGTACGCCCCTGCACAGTTGCCGGTCTCCACAGAAACAGGGTCACTGATTCTCATGCCATTGAAAACTGCCCTGAATCTGCAGGCGATAACAATCGCCTCCCCCCAGCATCCACCCCAGACTGGGCGTAAGAAGCAGACACCACGGGATTCATAGATGTGCCCTTTAAAGGATTTTTAGGCCCTTCCTCAGAAACAGCAAAACCGACTAGAATACTGCGCCATTGTCATAATACTATATCACAATGACTGTAAATATACAAGTAAATATTCAAAAAATGCAAAAGCCACTCCCGAAGAAGTGGCTTTTGATTTTTCTATCTTTTTCTTGACTTTTTTGCCTTTTGTGCCAATCACAAGCAGTGCTTATTTGCGCATCAATATTCACGCAGAGCCAGCATTTTTGCAAGTTGCGTCAAAAATGCGCTGTCGGCGAAACAGCCAAGGGCATCCACCGCGCGCGCGGTGTACTGCTCAATGAGTTTCGAACACTCACCAATGCCATACAGATCAACGAACGTGGTTTTCTGCTCATCCATACCCGTTGCCTTACCCATCTTCTCGGCATCGCCAAGCACATCAAGCATATCATCACGAATCTGGAACGCAAGACCAAGCGACTGCGCGTAGACCTCTGCCGCCTGCATCTGCGCATCATCCGCGCCTGCGGAGGCTGCGCCCATACAGCAAGCTGCCTTAATCAGCGCGCCGGTCTTGAGGCTGTGGACAGTGTAAACATCGTCTTCAGTGAGTCTTCTCTGTTCGCCTTCCATGTCGAGCGTCTGTCCGCCGACCATGCCCCGCTCGCCTGCCGCGTGCGAGAGAATCTGCACAAGCTTGAGTTTTACAGCACCCTGGGCATCGGCATCGGCGATTGTCTCAAACGCAGCCGTCAAAAGCGCGTCACCAGCAAGCACCGCAAGCGCCTCTCCGAAGACCTTGTGGTTGGTGAGTCTCCCTCTGCGGTAGTCATCATTATCCATGCAAGGAAGGTCGTCGTGAATCAGGCTGTAGGTATGCACCATTTCAATCGCCGCAGCAAACGGAAGTGCTTTCTTCCAATCGCCGCCGCAAATACGGCAGAATTCGAGCACCAGAACAGGACGGATCCGCTTGCCGCCTGCAAGCAGGCTGTAGCGCATTGCGTCATAGAGGCTTTTCTGTTTGTCATCGTCTGCAAAACAGCCCTGCAGATATTCTTCAATTGCTTCGCAGTAACCCTGCATCATCTGTTTGTAATCATTCATCGCGCACATACTCCGTTTCTGCAGGCGTGCCGTCTGCGCTCTTCATCAACTGTACGACCTGCATTTCCGCCTGCTCAAGCATTTTTGAGCAATTCGAAATCAACCCCGTACCCTCTTCAAACAATTTCAAAGCTTCTTCAAGTGCAACACTTCCCTGCTCCATCTGCTTGACGATCGCATCGAGTCGTTCAATGGAAGCCTCAAAACTCTTTGATTTTTCACTCATAACCGTTCCTCCTCGACTGCACAGACCTCGGCATGAATCTTTCCGTCTGTCAGTTGTATGCTGACGCGTTCACCAATGCTTGTCTGCAAAGCGCTCGCCATCACATGACCATTTTTATCGCGCACCACGCCGTAGCCGCGCGCAAGAACTTTGAGCGGGCTCATCGCGTCGAGTTTTGCTGCCAACGCTACAAACCGCTGTTTTTTCTGCGAAACAAGCGCCTTCGAGGCGGCAATCATGCGCCCTTGCGTGTAGTCAAGCAATACGCGTCTGTCCTGCACATAGTTCATCGGACTCTGTAAAACGCGCTTTTGCGCCATGGCATCAAGCGCCTGTCTTGCAAGTTTCAAGCGTCTGTGCATTGCCTCCTGCAAACGCGCCTGCATGGCAGAAAGTTCGCCCTGCAGTTGCATCTGGTCAGGCACAGCAAGTTCTGCGCCGTTTGACGGCGTTGCCGCCCGCACATCCGCAACAAAATCCGAAATCGTCACATCGGGCTCATGCCCGACCGCACTGATCACAGGAATCTCCGAGTCAAAGATAGCACGTGCCACGCGCTCATCGTTAAACGCCCACAAATCCTCCATCGATCCGCCGCCACGACCCGTGATGATAAGGTCTGCGACCTTGTATCGGTTTGCGTAGCGAATCGCCCCAGCGATCTCCGCAGGGGCCTCTACACCCTGTACGCGCACAGGCATAATAAGCACCTTGCAAAGAGGATACCTCTTCGACAAAATCCGAAGCATGTCCATCACTGCCGCACCTGCGCCCGATGTGATAATCGCAATCCGATGTGCAAAGCGCGGAAGCGGCTTTTTGTGCATGGGGTCAAATAAGCCCTCCTGGGCAAGTTTCGCCTTTAATTGCTCAAACGCGACCGCAAGGTCACCCACGCCATCGGGCGTCATATTCTCGCAGTAAAGCTGATACGCGCCGTCGCGGGGAAATACGGAAATACGCCCCATCGCAATGACCTTCATGCCATTTTCGGGCTTAAAGCGCAGACGCATTGCACTGCCACGGAACATCACGCACCGCAGTGCGCCATTTTCATCCTTCATCGTGAAGTAATGATGCCCCGAGGGATAAATTTTATAATTGCTCAACTCGCCGCGCACATAAAGACCCGAAAGAAGCGCATCGTTATCCATGCGCGCTTTGATATATTCATTTATCTGCGAAACATCGTAGATTTGCTGTTCCATGCTCATCCCTCCTGCATCCAGGTAAGGATAGCAACGCCCATGGCATTATCGGTCGAATACTGCGGCTGGGCAAATACCGCACCAAACTCTGCCGCACGGCTTCTGAGCAGGCTGTTTGATGCAACGCCGCCCGAAAACACAACAGGCAGATTCGGATACTGCTTGAGTGCCTCGCGCGTCACAGCGCACACCGCGCCGATGACAGATAGCAGCGCATACCGCGCCGTATCCTCTTTCGATGCGCCCGATGCATAAAACTGCGAAACCTTATTTTCCACACCCGAGAGTGAAACCTCAAGCCCATTATGTTTGACCTTGAAGCACTCCTTGCTATCGGACTCGGATGCAAGCGCGTCAATCGCCTTTCCTGCAGGGAAATTAAGTTCCAACAATTTTCCCGTGCGGTCAATGAGCTGACCTGCGGAAATATCGCTCGTCCCGCCAATGCGCTCTGCCATAACGTTCTTGTCTGACGGCGTCACATACAGAAGCTCTGTTGTGCCACCCGACAGATGCCACGCCAGATGCGGCTTTTGCATCAAATCGAGCCTGCCGGCTGACCAAAGCGCGGCGGCAATATGCCCCTGTTGATGCGAAAACGCATAAAACGGCACGCCAAGCACCTGCGCAAGCGTTTGTGCCTGCGACTGCCCGGCGAGAAAACACGGCATATAAGAGCCTTCCACCGCGCGCGGTCTGGTGCTCGCGCCAATGGCGCGCACATTACCCGTGCCAACATTGGAGATGAGCTGCTCTACCATCTCGGGAAGGCGTTTTGTGTGTGCAAAAAGCGCGTCAGCCTGACGCAGGCCGAGTTCTCCCGGCCGCACGTCGAGCAGGCGCGAACAATTCTGCCCGTCAGCGCCATCAAAGGCGGCAACGGATGTCGTATAATTGCTGGTATCAAAGCCAAGCGTTCTCATTGCGCAAGAACCTCGCGCGAGAAGGCGCCGAGAATGCCGTTGACAAACGCAACAACGTCCTCTTCTTCATATTTTCTCGTCAGTTCCACTGCCTCGTTAATTGCCGCGCTCACAGGAACATCCTCGACATAGAGACACTCATACATCGCAAGCTGCATGATCGCGCGCGCTGTCTTGGAAATACGCGAAATATCCCAGCCGATGGCAAACCTGCTGATATAGCCATCAAGCTCTTCGCGTTTTTCATGGATGCCGCACAGGGTGCTTTCAATATAAGCGCTCTGCTTTTCATCGGGCTGTGCGCTGTAGACATCCGACTCTGCTGCAAGTGTCTGGAAATATTCGGGGTCCATGTGCTCGCGGACAAC
>JAZUCN010000199.1:0-4836 GCA_045639205.1 Oscillospiraceae bacterium
TGAGGGAAAGCGCAAAATCTATATCATCGAGCAGGATATGACAGAACCTACGCAAAACGCCCTGCTCAAAATTCTCGAAGAGCCGCCGCAGTATGCCGCGTTCTTCCTGATCAGCACCCAGCCCGAAAAACTACTTGTGACCATCCGCAGTCGCTGTGTGACACTGCCGCTGTCCCCTCTTTCCGCCAACGAGGCACTCTGTGAGCTCACGCGCCGATGCGAAGGTGTTTCGCGTGAGGATTTGCTTGCCGCGTTGGAAAAAAGCGGCGGATTCCTCGGTCCTGCGCTTGCCGCGGCAAACGAAACGCCGACGGAGCATTTGGCGCAGTTCGCGCAGTGCTATGCCGAGGCGGATAAACTTGCGATGCTCCGCCTGCTTCTGAGCATGGAAAAATGGAAGCGCGTACAGCTGATGGACATGCTCGCGCAGTGGCGTGCGCTTTTATCGCAGGCATTAAGCGGGAAAAACGGTGTGCGCGTCAGCACACAGGCATCGAAAATCTGCGCAAAGCGCACAGGCCCGCAACTGCTTGCGGCGTGCGATGCCCTGCAGACAGCCATCGACGCGCTGAACCGCAACGCCAACAACGGCGCAGTCATCGGCTGGCTCAGCACAAAACTCTGCACATGATATGCCGCCCGTGCGGCAGACAGGAGATACACATGGAAGAAACCAAAATCACCCCCGCTCCGATGGAAGCGGAGGCACAAACCCCCAAAAACGATCCCGTTGCGGTCGTGGATATTCACTTCCGCAATAATGCAAAAACCTACTTCTTTGACCCCAACGGTCTGCAGCTGCAGGCAGGTGACCATGTCATCATGGACACCTCGCGCGGTGTGGAATTTGGCTACTGCGCAGGCGGCAACCATATGGTCAGCGCATCAGAAGTCGTCATGCCGCTTCGCAAAATCCTGCGCGTTGCAAACGAAGAAGACGAGCGCATCAACAACGAAAATTTAGAGAAAGAAAAGAAGGCCTTTGACGTCTGCCTGCAGAAGATTCTTGAACACAAGCTTGAAATGCAGCTTGTTTCGGCAGAATATGCCTTTGACGGAAGCAAGATTCTCTTCTTCTTTACCGCGGACGGCCGCGTGGACTTCCGCGAGCTGGTCAAGGACCTGGCCTCCGCTTTCCGCACGCGCATTGAACTGCGCCAGATCGGCGTGCGTGACAAGGCAAAGATGGTCGGCGGTCTTGGCATGTGCGGCAGACCCTTCTGCTGTCGCGAATTCCTCGACGATTTCCAGCCCGTGTCCATCAAAATGGCAAAGACACAGAATCTCAGCCTCAACCCCACCAAAATCTCGGGCGTTTGCGGCAGGCTGATGTGCTGTCTGAATTACGAGCAGGATGCATACGAAGATCTGCTTCGCACGGCGCCGAAAAACGAGTCGTTTGTCGACACGCCCGATGGACGCGGCACGGTCACAGAAGTCAACCTTCTGCGCCAGAGCGTCAAGGTGCGCATGGAAGAGCATCCCGAAACTATCGGCTGTTATAAAAACTGCGATATCTGCGTGCTTCGAAGCGGCAAGGCCAAGAAAAATGACCCGCCGATCCCTGCTGACCTCGCGCCCATCTCCTCGCGCCCGCGTCCTGTGAAAAAAGAGCGTGAAGAACCCGATGAGATGATGCCGGATCTGATTTTCTCCGACACGGCTTACGCCGAACCGCAGGCAGAAGCAGAATCCGAGGCTGTAACTGAGGAAAAGACCTCCAAGCCGCATCGCCGCAGACGCGGCCGTGGTGGTCACAAGCCCGCGGCAAAGCCTGCCGCACAGGAAAAACCGCAGACGCAGGCAAAGCAGCAGCCGAAGGCAGATCCTTCCGCACAGCAAAAGCCCAAATCATCCAACCATCGCAGACATCATCGCGGCAGAAAACCGTCCAATTCCAAGCCGCCCAAGGCAGAATAACAAGAACGCCCCACAAAAGTGGGGCGTTTTTCCGTTTGTTTACGAAATTGGCGAATTGTTGCGATATGATGTTGTACTTTTCGGAAAAACTATGATATAATGATTCCAATCTTTTTGCAGGACAAAAAGCACCTGCCCGCAGGGCAGAATGATATTGGTAAGGAGGTATCCAAATGAAGTTCTCGAGCAAAGTTCTTCGCTGCCACCAGTCCCCGATGCGTCAATTCCATCCGTACGCCGTTGCAGCAGCCGCCGCAGGCAAGAAAATCTATCATTTGAATATCGGCCAGCCGGATATCGAAACGCCCAAGGCGCTGTATGAGGCTCTGCGTGATTTTGACCATCCTGTTCTGGAATACGCGCCCTCGCCCGGCATCCCCGCGCTGATTGAAGCTATCCGCGGCTATTATGAGAAGATCGGCGTGTCGTATGACGCATCCGAAATCCTCATCACCACGGGCGGCAGTGAAGCACTGCAGATCATCTGCAACTGCATCCTTGACGATGGGGACGAAGTGCTCATTCCCGAGCCGTTCTATCCGAACTACAACACCTTCATCGCCTCGACGGGTGCATCCATCCGTCCCATCACCTCGCGACCCGAGGACGGCTACTTCTTCGCAGACCGCGAAAAAATCGAAGCGCTCATCGGCCCGCGCACACGCGCGCTGCTCATCTCCAACCCGGGTAACCCCACAGGTACGGTTCTCAACCGCGAGCAGATGCAGATGATGCTCGACATCGCGCGCAAGCACGACCTGTTCCTCGTGTGCGACGAGGTCTACCGCGAGTTTGTCTACTCGGGTGAGCCGCTGTCGTCTTTCGGACAGCTCGAGGGCGGCGACGAGCACATCGTCCTGATCGACTCTGTTTCCAAGCGCTTCTCCGCAACAGGCGCGCGCATCGGCTGTATCATCAGCCGTAACCGTGAACTGATGGCGCACGCGCTGAAATATTGCCAGGCAAGACTGTCTGTCGCCACCATCGACCAGGTCTGCGCCACCGCGCTGTATTCCGTCGGCCCCGAGTATTTCGAAGCTGTGCGTGAAGAGTATAAGCGCCGCCGCGACCTTGTTGTCGACCGCCTGAAGAAGATTCCCGGCGTCATCTGTGAATGTCCGCAGGGCGCGTTCTATCTCATGGCCGCACTTCCCGTTGACGATGCCGCCGAGTTCCAGAAATGGCTGCTTGAGGAGTTCGAAGACAACGGCGAGACCGTCATGTTTGCTCCCGGCCGCGGCTTCTATCAGACCGAAGGCATGGGCGTCAACGAGATCCGCATCGCTTACGTTCTGAATCTGCAGGACAGCGAGCGTGCCATGGAGCTTCTCGCCCTTGGTTTGGAAGCCTACAACAAAAAATAAGCACACAAAACCCGACCTGAAACCAGGTCGGGTTTGTTTTTTATTTCAGATAGGAAATCAGTTTGCCGAGCACAGGCTCAAACGCCGCGCCGTACCAATGATTGTCCTGCTTTGCGGTTTCCGTGATGCAATCAACGGTGTAATCTGCCGCGATTTTCGCCGCATCATATGCCGACTTGCCGCGCACAAATGCGCCAACGAAGGCCGATGCGTAGATATCGCCCGTACCATGACAGCTGTTCGGGAGCAATTTGTGCGCATAATACGCGCGCGCATCGCCCTCGACCACTTCAATGCCCGTCATGCCGGGCTCATAAGCGATGCCTGTGAGGATAATGTTGCGGCAGCCAAGCGCCTGCAGCGCTGCAATGAGGCGGTCAACATAGGCTTTGTCGTACGCCGCGCGATACTCGATACCCGTCAGGCAGCAAGCCTCGGTGATGTTCGGCAGGATGTAATCCGCCTCGGCGCAAACGCGCTTCATGGCATCAACATAAGCCTCGTCGAAGCCCGGATAGAGCTTGCCGTTATCCGCCATCGCAGGGTCGACGAACAGCAGCCCGCCCTCGCGCAGGGTGGTGTTTTTAATCTCCAAAACAAGGTCAACCTGCTGGGTGCTTCCAAGATAACCCGTATAAATGGCGGCAAACTGAATGTTTTCCTTGCACCAATGCTCGCGGATCTGCGGCATGTCGCACGACAGGTCGCGGAAGGTGTAGCCTGTAAAACCTGCCGTATGCGTCGAAAGCACCGCCGACGGCAAAACTGCCGTTTCCAGACCGCAGGCACTGAGAATGGGAAGCGCGACCGTGAGCGAGCACTGGCCAACGCAAGAGATATCCTGAATGGTTAAAATACGAGAATATGCCATGGGGCAAACCTCCTTGAAAGATTACTGTCAGTATACTCCCACTTTGGCCATGAGTATATGCTCAAAACAGATAAATTTTATAGGGCCAGATGAAAAAACGACCCGAAAATCGGGTCGTTAAGGAATATTGCGAAGTTTGCCGAGTGCCTGCTCAAAATAATCGGGAAGCGGACAGGAAACCTGTACGCGCTCACCTGTGCGCGGATGCAAAAATACCAGTTCTTTCGCGTGCAGACACTGCGTATCGAGCCCCAGCTCGCGCTTTTTGTGCCCATAGACAGCATCGCCCACGATGGGATGCCCGCGCCAGGACAGATGCACGCGGATTTGATGCGTGCGTCCCGTTTCAAGCCTGCATTGCAGGTGCGTGTAGCCGCGATAGCGTGCGATGACCTGCCAGTGCGTGACAGCCTCACGGCTGTTTTGCTTGGTAACGCACATCTTTTTGCGATCTAGCGGGTTTCTGCCAATCGGCGCGTCGATCGTGCCGCTGTCTTCTTTAAAGTTACCGCAGACGATACACTCATAGGTGCGCGCGAGCGTATGGTCCTTGAGTTGTGCGGCAAGATTTTGGTGCGCAAAATCGTTTTTCGCCACAATGAGAAGTCCCGAGGTGTCCTTGTCAATGCGGTGGACGATGCCGGGGCGCAGTTCGCCGCCGACACCTGAAAGAGAGTCCGC
>JAZUCN010000200.1:0-4185 GCA_045639205.1 Oscillospiraceae bacterium
GAGGTTTCCGTCAATGGCGCGCAGCTTGCTGGTCTATCGCAGCAGAAGCTTCGTGAGCTTGGCATTTCCCTGGTTCCCGAAGACCGCATGCTCTTTGGCATCGCCTCTACGGCAACGATCGAGGAGAATATCATTTCCGACCGCGCTGGCGCAAAGCGTCTGAACAACGGTCCGTTGTTTAACATGAAGGCCATTCACGAAGAATCCGACCGTCTGATCAAGGAATTTACCGTTCTTTGTAAGTCGGGCAAGCAGCAGGTCGGTATGCTTTCGGGCGGCAACATTCAGAAAGTCGTTGTTGCCCGCGAGTTCTCCAATGACCCTGTACTTATCATTGCTGACCAGCCCACGCGTGGCATCGACGTCGGTGCAACAGAGTTTATCCGCAAGAAACTTGTCGAGCTGTCCCGCTCGGGTATCGCAGTTCTGCTGATTTCCGCTGACCTCAACGAGGTTATGGAACTCTCCGACAGCTTGATTGTCATGCACAACGGCAAAATTGCCGCGTACTTTGAAGACACCTCTACCCTGACCGATGATGTCATGGGTGAATACATGCTTGGCCTGCGCACGCAGGAAGCAGAGGAAGTAAGGAGGGTATGTCATGACTAAAAAACGGGAACTGACATTTTCCTTTATCCGCAGTGCAATGGCAATCCTCATTGCCCTGCTCGTTGCCACGCTGCTGATCTTTATCAGTGCAGAGGGTGAATCCTTCGCCGAAAAACTCGGCGCGACTGCCGATGCACTCAAGCAGATGCTGGTCGGTCCGCTCTTCCGCAGCGGTAAAAACGGCACACACTTTGATGTCAAGCGTTTGACGGACATTCTCTCGTCGATGACGCCGATTATTTTCACGGGTCTTGCCGTTTGCGTCATGTTCTCTGCCAACCAGTTTAACCTCGGCGCAGAAGGTGGCATCATGCTCGGCGCATTTGTCACCGCGATGGTTGCCATCTATGTGCCGATGAGCTCGGCAATCCACCCCATCGTCGCTGTTGTCATTGGCAGTATTGCAGTTGGCATTTTGATGCTCTTACCCGCCCTGCTGAAAACGAGACTGGGTGTCAGCGAAATGGTTTGCTCCTTGATGCTCAACTATATCGTCATGTACATCATTAAGTTCCTGCTCAACATGTACTTTGCCGATAAGTCCAAGGGACAGATCCAGACCTATGATTTCCAGCCCACCTCCGCCATCGCACCGCTGGTCGACAACGGCTCGAAACTCTCGGTTGGCTTTATTGTAGCACTGGTGGTGGTTGTGCTTTGCGGCCTATTCATGTATCGCACGCGTTGGGGCTACTCCATCCGCATGATTGGTATCAACCAGTCGTTCTCGCAGTACTCGGGCATGAAGGTCGGCTCGGTTATCGTGCTCAGCCAGGTCATTGGCGGTCTGCTCGCAGGTATGGGCGGCGGCATTGAAATGCTCGGCCGTTACACGAACTTCAACTGGAAGGCGCTTCCCGGCTACGGCTGGACAGGCGTTACCATTGCGATTCTCGCCGGCAACAATCCGTATTACGTGCCCATCGCGGCATTCTTCATGGCTTACTTAACCAAAGGCTGTGACCTGATGGCAACTTACGCCAAGGTTCCCGCACAGCTCATTGACATCATCCAGGGTGTCATCTTCCTGTTCTTCTGTGCAGAGCAGTTCCTGTCAAAATATCGTCAGAAGCTCGTTGTCAAGACTGCACAGGAGGAAATTGCCCGTAAGCAACAGCAGGTCAACGTAGGAGGTGAAGGAAATGCTTGAGTTTTTGAAAATGCTTGCAACTCCCGACTTTTTCTTCTCCATCATCCGTATTTCCTCGCCGATCCTGTTTGCAACACTGGGCGCAATCGTCGTTGAAAAAGCAGGCTTCTGCAACATCGGTCTCGAGGGCACAATGATGTTCTCGGCGCTGGCAGGCTCGCTTGTCAGCTACTACACCTCAAGTTGGGCGCTGGGTCTTCTCGCCGCCGTTGTGATGGGCACACTGCTTGGACTGATGATGGGCTTCTTCGCCTTCCAGCTCAAGACCGACATCACCATGGCAGGTATCGCCGTGAACATGATGGGCTCGGGCGGCACGCTGTTTTTGTGCAAGGTCATCACAAACATCACTGAGGGCAAGGCTATGGCTTCGACCACGGGCCTCATCACCTCGCAACTGACGATTCCGAACATCAAAATTCCGTTTATCAAGGACATTCCCTTTATTGGCGGCGTTCTGTCGGGTCACAGTTTGCTGACTTATCTTGCATTTGTGCTCTGCTTTGTGACCTTCGTCATCCTCTACAAGACAAGTTTGGGCCTGAACATCCGCGCGGTTGGCGAAAACGCAAACGCCGCATCTTCTGTCGGTGTTTCGGTTCTGAAGATCAAGTACATTGCGATCGCCTACTCTGGCCTGATGCCAGGCTTCGGCGGAGCCTTCATGTCGATGTCCTATGCCCAGGGCTGGTCGCAGGACATGGTTGCGGGCCGCGGCTTTATCGCACTGGCCGCGCAGGCCATGGGCGCAGGCGAATGCCTTGGAGGTATGCTGTCATCTCTCATCTTCGGCTTCGCGCAGGCGCTTGGTATCAAATTCTCTGCAAAGGGTTTGGATTCCAACCTCGCCTCCCCCATCCCTTACGCCGTTACAATTATCGGTCTTCTCATCTTCGCACTTGCTCGTCGCAATAAACCGAAAAAGCTCGCAAAGGTTAAGACCGAAGCAGCAAAGTAAACTCAAAAACGCGAACTGCTCTTCGGGGCAGTTTGCGACTTTCCGGAGGTTTTTCTATGCAAGAACTGCACAAAATCCCTGTCATTCTGGACGGTGACCCCGGTCATGACGATGCCATTGCATGGCTGCTTGCGGCAAGCACGCCTGCGCTGGATATCAAGGCAATCACGACAGTCGGCGGCAACTGCTCCCTGGAAAAAGCGACTTACAATGCCGCACGCATCTGCACCCTGCTTAACATCGATGTTCCCATCGCGGCAGGCGCGGAATTTCCGCTTGTCTGTGAGGCGATGAACGCGCCGTCTGTGCATGGCGAGTCGGGACTCGATGGCCCTGCCCTTCCCGAACCGACCGTAGAGGTTTCCAAACTCTGCGCGGTCGAGATGATGGCAAAGATTCTGCGCGAGAGTGACGAGCCCATCACCTTGATTCCAACCGGCCCGCTGACGAATATCGCGGCACTTCTGCTGGCACACCCTGAACTGAAAGAGAAAGTCGCGCGCATCTCGCTGATGGGCGGCGGCATCTACTCAGGCAACTGGACGCCTGCGGCAGAATTCAACATTCTCGTTGACCCCGAAGCGGCAAAAATCGTCTTTGAATCGGGCCTTCCCATCATCATGGCAGGTTTGGATGTGACCGAGCGCGCTCTTGTCAAGGAAGAAGACTTTAAGCGCATTGCGGCACTCGCCAATCCCGTTGCCGACATCGTAGCCGAGTGGCTCGAGTTCTTCTATATCTTCCACAAGAACATCGGTTATGACGGCGCGCCGATGCATGACCCGTGCGCGGTCATGGTGCTCACACATCCCGAGGTATTTACCATCCGCCCGATGTATGTGCAGATTGAGACCGAGGGCGAATTCTGCCGCGGCGCAACGATTGCAGACCAACTCGGTTTGAGCGGACACGCGCCGAATGTATCCTGCATCCTCGATCTTGACCGCGAGAAATTTGTCGACTATTTGGTCGATGCCGTTGCTTACTATGGGGAGGTGCGCGCATGATGAAATATCCTGTTTGGCTCGATTGTGATGTTGGTGTCGATGACGCGATTGCCATTTTGGCGGCGCACGGTCATCCGCAAATCGATCTGCTCGCTATCTCGACGGTGGCAGGCAACGTCGAACTCAAGCACACGTTCCGCAATGCCCACGGCATGAACGGGCTGATGGGCACGCATTACCCCATCTACAAGGGCGCTGACAAGCCTCTACTTCGTGAACTCGTGACTGCCTCGTATATCCATGGCGGAAACGGTTTGGGCGGTGTAGAACTGCCCATAAGCGATGATGCTGTGATGCAGGAAAAGCCTGCTTGGGACGCGATGTATGAAGCCGCGTGCAAGTATGAAGGTGAACTGCGCTTGATTGCCATCGGTCCTCTGACCAATGTCGCCATCGCGCTTGCCAAATATCCCGATTTTGCAAGCAAGATTCACACCATTCTCATCATGGGCGGCTCT
>JAZUCN010000201.1:0-2831 GCA_045639205.1 Oscillospiraceae bacterium
GTTGTAGATCTTCAGCAGAACATCCGTCAAAAACGGCATCGAAGAAAACAGTGACACGCCATACGGATGCTCCGCATTGGGATTCCATGTCGAAAACAGCAGTAAATTCTGATACGGCAGAATCTTTACCTGCCCGTTTTCCATCACGCCAAGCCGCACATCCAGCGGCGACGCGCCTTCCTTTACATGAAGCTCTGTCACATCGCCCCAGCACACCGCGGCAATCTCGTCGCCCTGCAGGACAATTTCACCAATCGCCCTGCCATAGGTCAGCAGGCTGTCAAGATACGAAGCAAGGAAATTCTCCATACCATACTGTCCGCGCCCAATGTGCACCGTTTTCAAAAAGCGTTCCAGCGGTCTTTGCGCCGCCCTGTCCTCACACTGCACCGTAAAGCCACCCGTCAGCCGCACCAGTTTCCCCACTGCCGCGTCCAAAATCGGCACCGCCTGTCGCATCGCGCTGTACATCTGTTCTTCCGCCCCGCCCAGCGCATGCACCTGCGCAAGCATCCCGAATGGATGCACGCGACCTGCACGCAGTTGAGAAGCCTGCGAAAGCTTCGTCTCCTGTTTCTTTTTCATCGTTCTGCCTCCTTTTTCTTACGTTCCGCGCGATACCGCGCACACGGAAAGCCTCGTGCGCGGCGCGCAGACTGCCATCACAAAATACCGCATATCATCCATCGCATGATCGTTCTGCTTCTTCACCCGATCCATGCCGCTATCGCTGTCCCACATATAAAGGTCCATCTCGCGCAGGCAATCCTCACACGACTTGCAGATAACGACTTTCCCGCGCTTGAGCGCATCTGCCGTCAAGCGGATGCCGCGCAGAACATCGTTGTCCGCCCTGCGCACCGCAAAACCTCTGCGCCGCAAAACCTCGATAAAACTCGCGGCTGACGGATCAACGATCACCTCGCGAATTCTCTTTCCGTCTGCAAGCGCCTCAAGCGCATGGGCATACTCCTCGTCGGTCATCTGATAGCCCTCCTTGCGCGAGTCAAAATAGAACTCGCGCACACGATACCAAACCCCGCCGCATAGCCCCCAAAGCCCAAATGAGGCTGGATTCACCGTACCGTAGTCGCAGGAAATCACCCATTGTTCAAAAGGCCCATCGGGCACATCTTCTGCCTTGCTTGTGTCATAAAACTCATACACACGGCCCTGCGCGGCAACCCATTGCCCAAGCACAAAGCGCCTGTAAAATGTCCCACTGTAAAGCTGTCTGTACCTGCGCTTGACCGTGCTCGAAAGCGACGGATTGTCCTCCATCGTAAAATGCAGATACAGGCAGTTTTTCTTTTTTGCCTGCAAGATCCACTCGCGGTAAAACCAGTGCTGCGGCCCCTCGGGATTGCAGCTGAACCAAATGCGGCTTCCGTCTGCCGAACAGCGCGCACAAGCCTGCTCAACAAACGAGCGCGGCATCAACACCACCTCATCGAGCAGCACGCCCGTCAGTGTAATACCTTGAATCAGCCCTGCCGAGCGCTCATCACTGCCGCCAAACAGATAAAATGTATTCTCGCGCCCGCCAAGCCGCGCCGTCAGCCGATGCTCCTGCTGGGAGTATTCCGTCTTTACACCAAGCTTCCGAAGCCACGGCAAAACCTCCGTCAGCACATTTCTCCAAAAGCCCGATCGTGTCCTGCCGCAAAGTCCAAACTTCCGCCCATCAAAACAGCACATTGCCCACAGAAAAAAACCCAACGACAGCGCCAAGGTCTTTCCCGAGCGTACCGCCCCATCACAGATGATGATGTCATGTTGGCTATCTTTGCGATTCGGAAGCCACCACGTCATCGCCCGCAGCTGTTTGGCAGAAAACTCCAGCTTCATTCCGACTCGTCACCGCCAATGGCAGCAAGAATCTCTGCCGCCGCATCTGTTTCATCCAGTGTGATCCGCGCCAGCTCTGCAAGAATCTGCATCCTGTCAAGAAGTTTAATCTCCACGCCCTTGTCACTGCGTTTGATTTCCTTGAGCAGGGAAAGGTCCAGTTTGCCGATGTCCACATCCTCGCGCATCACCAGCTTCACGCAGTCATTGGCTCTTCCAAACGCCATCTTGCGCAGCTGCCTGCGAATGCGCATAAGATCCCCGTGTTCCTCTCTGCGCTCCATTGATTCACCTCATTTTTTGTCCTTCACCCTAACGGGGCTTTTCCGCAAAAGTTGCGCGTATTTCGGCAACCGAAGATTTTTTTGCAAAAAATTCCCGAGCACACATTTCTGCATGCTCGGGAATCTCGATTCTATTGTTTATCGTTTGTTTGCGTGATTCTTCAAAAGCTCATAATTGATATCCCACAGCTTCTGCGACAAATCCACATAATATGCATGCGGATTGTCAAATCGCGTGACCTCATCCCACAGCGTTTCCACCTGCTCTTGGCAGTAATTGTGGATTTCCTCCAGGCTCGGCAGTTTGTAAACAAGCTTGCCGCCCTTAAAAATCTGCTCCTGCAGAGGCTTTGCCGTGAAGTTGTAGACCACCTTGCGCTTCCATGTTGCCTCGGGGTCAAAAATCTCCAAATCACCGCTGTCGTCAACTTCCTCGTCATAGACGCACAGATAGTCGGCAATCGCCTTGCCCGTGTCATTGCCGTAGAAACGATAGAGCTTCTTGAAATGCGGGTTGGTAATCTTCCCGACATTTTCGCTGATTTTAATCTTCGGCACAATCGTGCCATCAGCCTCTTCCACCGCCGTCAGTTTATACACACCACCAAACACAGGCTCGGAGCGCGCCGTAATCAGCCGCTCGCCCACGCCAAACTGGTCAATCTGCGCGCCCTGCGCAAGAAGTCCGCGGATGATATA
>JAZUCN010000202.1:0-2250 GCA_045639205.1 Oscillospiraceae bacterium
TGGCGGCCTTTGTCATGCAGCAGGAAAAGGTGGATGTCTTCACCACGGCGGCAGATGCCATCTGCTGTGACGGGCACGTAGTCAACAAGGTTGGCACATTCCAGAATGCCATCGTGGCCCGCCATTTTGGCATCCCCTACTACGCCACCGGTGCACCCGATCAGGGCCATCCGACAGTGGACACTGTGCACATTGAAATGCGCGACCCGAACTTTACGCTCCAGGCCATGGGCGTCCGCACGGCGGCGGGAGGGGTGAAGGGCTACTATCCTGCCTTTGACATCACGCCGCCGCATCTGATTTCGGGCATTGTGACAGACCGCGGAGTATTTTCTCCCTTTGACCTGCATCGCTATTTTGAAGATGGCGGAGCGGGAGAATATGAGACAGTCGTATGAGTGAGGGACATGCTATGAAAATGGCTTTTTTGGATATCCATACCACAGACCCTGCGTACAATTTGGCGCTCGAGCAGTATGTCTTTGAGCGTATGCCGCGAGACCGCGGATATTTTATGCTGTGGCAGAATGACAACGCGATCATCATTGGCCGCCATCAGAATACCTTGGCGGAAATTAATGAGCGCTTCGTGCACGAGCATGGCATCCGCGTGGTGCGCAGGCTTTCGGGCGGCGGCGCGGTGTATCACGACATGGGTAATCTCAATTTTACCTATATCGTCGACGCGCAGGAGGGCGAGCGGGTGAATCTGCGGCTGTTCTGTGAGCCAATTGCAAACGCACTGCAGGCGCTTGGCGTGCAGGCGGAGGTCAATGGGCGCAACGACATTCTGGTTGACGGCAAGAAGTTTTCGGGAAATGCGCAATATCTGCGCGAGGGACGCGTGATGCATCACGGAACGATCATGGTCGACTCAGATTTGTCTGTTGTGGCAGGTGCGCTTGCCGTGAAGGCCGATAAGATGCAGGCCAAGGGCGTTAAGTCCGTCAGAAGCCGCGTGACGAGTCTAAAACCGTATCTGCCTGCGGATGTGGATTTGAAAAAGTTTAAGGAAGTTTTGGTGCGCGAACTGTTCCGCAATCAGCAGATGGAAAAAATCGAACTGACGGATGCGGATCATGCGGAAATTGAAAAAATCCGCGCAGAGCGCTATGCGACTTGGGAATGGAACTACGGCGCTTCGCCTGCAGGCACGCTTGTAAGAAGCGCGCGTGTGGAAGGCTGTGGCACGGTGCAGGCGCAGATTGGTGCCGAGCACGGCATCATCACGGCTATCGCATTCTCGGGCGATTTCTTCAGCACCATCGAGCCCGAGACGCTTGCTGAACGCTTTGTCGGCAAGAAACTCAGCCGCGAGGGCATCATAGACGCGCTCGATGGCGTGGATGTGGGTATGTATTTTACGGGACTGGACAAGGATGGTCTGGTCAAAATTCTTTGTGAGGATTAAGGCTTATGTTATTTTCAGCGACACTCGGGCAGATGGCGTATTTGTTCAGCCTGATTTTAGTCGGATATATTTTGGTCAAGTGCAAGGTGATCGCGCCGCACAGCGAGGGTGTGTTATCGAAACTCGAGAACATGGTGTTTATCCCTGCGCTGGTATTGGGTACATTCGGCGATAACTTTACAGTGGAAAAACTGGCGACGAGCTGGAGAATTTTACTTGGAAGCGCGTTGGTGCTGGTAGTGGTCATTCCTGTGGCGCTTGTGTGCGTGTGCCTTTGCACAAAGGATCGGTACACGAAAAATGTGTATTGGTATGGCATGTGCTTTGCCAACTTCAGTTTTATGGGCAATGCCATTGTGCAGGCGCTGTTTCCCGAGATTTTCCTGGAGTACATCGTCTTTTCGCTGGTGATGTGGATTCTCATCTATCTGTGGGGCATTCCTGCCTTGCTGATGGACACCGACCACGGGCCGCATAACATTTTCGCGCAACTGAAAAATCTGATTAACCCGATGTTTATCTGCATGCTCATTGGCATGGCGATTGGTCTTTCGGGGCTGAAACTGCCGAAGTTTGTCTCCAGTGCGCTCAGTGGCGCATCGGCGTGTATGTCGCCTGTGGCGATGATTCTGACGGGCATGACGGTGGCGCAGATCGACCTCAAGAAAGTGCTCAAAAAGGGGAGCATTTACTACATAACGGCGCTTCGTCTGCTCGTGTTTCCGCTGGCGTTTCTTGCGCTTGCATACTTGACGCGCGGGATGATGGGAAAGACGTTTATCATCTGCGCAACGGTGGCGCTTGCGATGCCGCTTGGCATGAACACCATCGTGATTCCC
>JAZUCN010000203.1:0-3397 GCA_045639205.1 Oscillospiraceae bacterium
GGTCTCGTTGGAGTCGTCAGCGGGGATGATGATGGTAGCGCGTTCAGCGATTTCGTCAACGCTTGCAACGCCATTGCCGTACATGCCGAACGGCTCGTAGTGAATCAGAGCTGCCGAAACGATGTCGGTGCCGTTGGATTCGTTGGAGCTGTTGTGGTAGGGAGCGTGCTGGAAGTAGTTGGCGTCGAGTTCGCCGTCGGTCAGAGCCTGGTTGGGAAGGACATAATCGTCGAAAACAACGATTTCGAGCGTCCAGCCGTCAGCGGCCAGGGTTTCCTTGACCTGCTCGAGGATCTCGGCATGGGGCGTTGCGCTTGCGCCGACCTTGATAACCTTGTCAGCGGTTTCCTTCTTGGCACAGCCGGTCAGGCAAAGTGCCGAAAGGGCGAGGGCAAGAACGAGAAGAATGGATACGACTTTTTTCATGGTTTTTTGGTCTCCTTTTTGGGTTTTTATGTAGATTTAATTTACATACAACTTAGTGACGGATGCGCTTGTCGGTGCGGCGTGCAATGCGGCTGCCGACAACCTGAATGACCTGCACGATGATGACGGTGAGAACGGTGCAGATCCAAATGATGTCATCGTTCGAGCGCTGGTGGCCTTCGATGATGGCGATCTGGCCGAGGCCCTTGCCGCCGATGGTGCCTGCCATAGCGGAGTAGCCGAGGATGGTGACGGTCGTGATGACCGCGCCTGTGATCAAAGAGGGGGTTGCCTCGGGCAGGAGCACTTTCCAGATGATGGTGAAGTTCGATGCGCCCATCGCCTGCGCCGCTTCGATGACACCGGGCTTGACCTCGCGCAGGGACGATTCGACCATGCGCGCGATATACGGCGCGGCGGCAACGACGAGCATGACGATAACTGCAGAGTTGCCGAGCGATGTGCCAACGATGAATTTTGCAACCGGCAGCAGCGCGACCATTAAAATGAGGAACGGGATACTGCGGAAGATGTTGACGATGACGCTGAGAATCGAGTTCAGCCAGCCGATGGGGCGGATGCCGTTTTTATCGGTGACGTGAAGGATGATGCCGAGCGGCAAGCCAATCACATAGGCAATCGCGGTGGACAGGAACGTCATATAAATGGTTTCCCAGATACCAATTTGTATGACGTTGTTTTCCCAAAGTTTAAAGAAATGTTCAGAGAGGAAACTCATACTCTTTCCTCCTTAAATCGGATATCGTTTGCAACGAGCCAGGCGGTGATTTTTTCCTGCTGGTGCTCGTCGGCAGGCAGCTGCACGACCATATGACCGAAGACAGCGCCTTTATCCACGCGGGTATCGGCAAAGATGATGTTGACGGGCGCCTGGCAGGCAAGCACCATATCGGAAATGATGGGCTTGTCGGTGGTCGTGCCGTCAAAGATGATGCGGATGCATCGGCCCGAGAACACGTCCTGCGCGCGGTGTGCGGCTTCGAAAATCAGCTCCTGCGCGATTGCCGACTGCGGATTGACGAAGACTTCGCTCACGCGGCCCGACTCTGCAATGTGGCTCTGGTCGATGACCGCCACGTGGGTGCAGATACGGTCGATGACGCGCATCTCATGGGTGATGACGATGATGGTGACGCCCATGGTGCGGTTGATTTCCTGCAGGAGTGCGAGAATCTGACGCGTGGTATTGGGGTCAAGCGCGCTGGTTGCCTCGTCGCACAGCAGGTAGCGGGGCTTGGTTGCAAGGGCGCGGGCGATGGCCACGCGCTGTTTCTGACCACCCGAAAGCTGTGAGGGGTAGGCATCGATGCGGTCGGCAAGACCGACCAGCTCCAGAAGCTCCATCGCGCGCTCGCGCGCTGCGGCGGGTTTGACGCCTGCAATCTCAAGCGGGAACAGGACGTTTTTCAGAATCGTTCGCTGGTCGAGCAGGTTGAAATCCTGGAAAATCATGCCGACATTGCGGCGTGCCTGCAGGAGTTCTTTTTCCGACAGTTTCATCAGATCCTGTCCGTCGAGGATGACCTCACCCTCGGTGGGTTTTTCCAGCAGGTTGATGCATCGCACAAGCGTGCTCTTGCCTGCGCCCGACAGGCCGATGATGCCGAAGATATCGCCGTCCTGGATGGTGAGGTTGATATCCTGCAGGGCAACGACGGCGTGCTCGGTGCCGGGATCGTAGGTTTTGCTTAAATGACGAAGTTCAATCAAATTCGTTCATCCTTTCAAAAAAAGAGGCTGGAAGCGATTTCGCTTCCAGCCGCATATCGTCAAGAAAATCAATATTTTCTCAGGACATGACAGAAGTCGAACCGCTGTTTTCAGAACGCACGAACATGCACATGCTCATCTGCATGCGCATCATCATGTCCATCATGGATACCGTTGCAAACGTCGTTCTCATGCGGAAGACTCCTTTCGTCTCGTTTTGTGCATCATAGCACACGCACTTTTTCTTGTCAATTCTTTTTTTCAAAAAAGTGCGAAAGTGAGAAAATCAATACCCGTTGGGGTTATTCTTCTGCCAATTCCATGAATCGCGGCACATTTGCGCCAAATCGCGCTCTGCGTGCCAGCCGAGTTGTTCGTTGGCTTTTTTGGGGTCTGCGTAAACTGTGGCAAGGTCACCCGCGCGGCGAGGACCGATGACATAGGGCAGGTCGAGGTCATTTTCTTTCGAGAAAGTCTTGACCATGTCGAGCACGCTGTAGCCACAGCCTGTGCCGAGGTTAAAGACCTCACAGCCCGTATGCGCCTCGGCGTACTGCAGGGCCTTGAGGTGACCGTCTGCGAGGTCGCAGACATGGATATAGTCACGCACGCCCGTGCCGTCAGGGGTATCGTAATCATCGCCGAAGACGGTCAGTTCCTTACGCCTGCCGACAGCGACCTGCGTGATATAGGGCATAAGGTTATTGGGAATGCCGTTGGGGTTTTCGCCGATGAGGCCGCTTTCGTGCGCGCCGATGGGGTTAAAGTAGCGAAGCAGAACCGCCGAGAGCGACTCATCTGCGCGGCAGGCGCCCATGACGATCTGTTCGATCATGTACTTCGTCCAGCCGTAGGGGTTCGAGCAGTTGCCTGTCTGCGCCGCTTCGGTCAGCGGAGCGGGCTGGTCGCCATAGACGGTGGCAGAGGAACTGAAAACGAAGCGCTTACAGCCGTATTTTGCCATGACTTCGAGCACGGTCAGCGCGGAGTCAATGTTGTTGCGGTAATAAAGAAGCGGCTTTGCGACCGATTCGCCGACGGCCTTGAGGCCCGCAAAATGGATGACACCGTCAATCTCATGTGCGCGGAAAATTGCATCCACGGCGTCAACGTCGCAGACATCTGCCTCGATGCACAAGGGCTTTTTGCCGCAGATTTGCTCGATACGGTCAACGACCTTGGGGCTGCTGTTGGAAAAATTATCGGCAAGGATGACATCAAGACCTGCCTGCAGCAGGCA
>JAZUCN010000204.1:0-4226 GCA_045639205.1 Oscillospiraceae bacterium
GATTTACAGGACGTTGCGGGGGTTTTCTTCCCCAAAAAAACCCCCTTTTTCCCCCCCCCGGAAAAAGTTGTGGTTTTTGTTTTATTTTGCGCTTCCGAGGTAGGCGGCTTTGACTTCTTCGTTCTGCAGAAGTTCCGCGCCTGTGCCTTCGATGACGATACTGCCTGTCTGCATGACATAGGCATAGTCGGCAACTTTCAGCGCCATGTTTGCGTTCTGCTCGATGAGAAGAAGGGTGATGCCCTGGCGGTTAATCTCGCGGATAATCTCAAAGATGCCCTTGACGATGATCGGGGCAAGACCCAGTGACGGCTCATCCATCATAATCAGTTCCGGCTTTGCCATCAGCGCGCGGCCAACGGCGAGCATCTGCTGTTCGCCGCCCGAGAGCGTGCCTGCCAGCTGCCACTCGCGCTCTTTCAGGCGCGGGAAGAGCTCATACACGCGGGCAAGGTCGGGCTTGATGGAATCTTTGCGAAGGTAAGCACCGATACGCAGGTTTTCGGCAACTGTGAGGTTATCGAACACGCGGCGGCCTTCGGGAACAAGGGTGATGCCGCGCGAGACGATATCATCGGATGCTTTGCCGACGAGGCTCTCGCCGCAGAAACGCAGCTCACCGCTTTGCGGTTTGACCAGACCTGCGATGGTTTTGAGTGTCGTGGATTTGCCAGCACCGTTTGAGCCGATGAGCGTGACGATTTTGCCGCGGGGGATATCGAGGCTGATGTTTTTAACAGCTTCGATGCCGCCGTAGGAGACGACAAGGTCGCGGATTTCCAGAATATTATCAGACATCTTCGTCCACCCCCAAGTACGCGTCGATGACGCGAGGATCGTTTTGGATTTCGGCAGGTACGCCCGTGGCAATCTGCTTGCCGAAGTCGATGACATAAATGCGGTCGGAGATATCCATGACCAGGTTCATGTGGTGCTCAATGAGGAAAATGGTGAGGTTAAACTGGTCGCGGATGCTGCGGATGAATGCGGTCAGTTCCTCGGTTTCCTGCGGGTTCATGCCTGCGGCAGGCTCGTCGAGCAGAAGAAGCTTCGGCTCGGTTGCAAGGGCTCTTGCGATTTCGAGTCTGCGCTGTTTGCCGTAGGGAAGGCTCGTAGCAAGCTCATTGCGCACATCAGCAAGACCGACAAGCGCGAGCAGTTCGTCCGCGCGCGCGCGCATGGCGGCTTCTTCCTTGCGGTTGAGGCGGAAGACAGCCGTAAAGAGGTTGCTGGTGCGGCGCAGGTGCATGGCCGTGAGGACATTGTCGAAAACGGTCATGGACTTAAAGAGGCGGATGTTCTGGAATGTGCGCGCGATGCCGAGTTTGGTAATAAAGTCGGGCGTGTGCGAGATGCGCTTATAATACATGCCGCGGTTTTCGCCTGCGTAGTATTTTTTCATCTTGCCGCGCGGATAGTTTTCCACGATGGTTGTGCCGCAGAAGTCCACCTTGCCGTTGGTCGGCTCATAGACGCCGGTGATGCAGTTGAAGGCGGTGGTTTTGCCAGCACCGTTCGGACCGATGAGGGCAACGATTTCGCCTTCGTTAATTTCCATGCTGAAGTTATTGACCGCGATGACGCCGCCAAACTGCATGGTGATGTTTTCTACACGCAAAACGGGAGTGCTCATTCCTTGCCCTCCTTTCGTTTGGACTTGCCGAGGTTTTTCAGCACATCGGGAAGCTCCTTATCGCCCATGATGCCCTTGCGGAAGAAGAGCACGACGAGCATGATGATGGTCGAGACGATTGCCATACGGAAGCCGTTCTTGAACACGCCGGGGGCGCTGATGCCGAGGAACGTGCCCGAGTCCAGACCGCGAAGCAGCCATTCAAGGCTTGCGATGTAAAGGAAACTGGTGAGAATCGAGCCCGAAATCGAGCCGATGCCGCCGATGACAACGATGAGAAGAATTTCATAGGTCATGGTGCTCTTGAAGCTACGCGCCTGCACCGCGCCCATGTACATTGCCAGCATACCGCCGCCGATACCGGCGAAGAAGGAGCTGATGATGAACGAGGTTTGCTTATGTCGGGAGAGTTTGATGCCCATGGCTTCTGCCGCATTTTCATCGTCGCGGATGGCCTTGAAGGCTCTGCCGTAGGTCGAGTTGACGAGCAACAGGATAATGCCGATGCACACGCCTGCGGTAATGACATAAGCAGTGGCGGTTTCAAACTCGGGGTAGCTCTTAAGAAGGTTCGAGCCGTTGGTCAGAGGGCCGAGCTTATTCCACTGGAAGAAGGCACGCAGGATTTCGGCAAAGCCGAGCGTGGCGATGGCCAGATAGTCCGACTTCAGACGAAGGACGGGAAGGCCGATGAGCCATGCGAGGAGGGCGACAAGCAGACCGCCAAGCACAAGGGCGATGAGCATGCCAGCGCTCGTGCCGATGGATTCTCCGAGGAAATTGGAGAAAACTTCGGGAAGGGAGAACTGCACAAGGCCGCCGTCAAAATACTGATAGACGCCTGCGCGCTTATCGGTGGGGATGGTCAGAATCGCTTAAGTATAAGCGCCGATGAGCATGAAGCCTGCCTGACCGAGGGAGAACAGACCCGTAAAGCCGTTGAGCAGGTTCATCGAAACAGCAACGAGCGAATAGACGCACGCTTTTTTGATGACTTTGATGACGATGTGGTAGCTCGGCAGCAGACTGTCGAGGACAATCGTTGCCGCGAGCAGGACTGCCAGAATCAGAATCGTCAGCAGCGTTTCACGACGCAATTTTGCAGAATTGAGTTTCATCCGAGCACCTCCTTAAACCTTATCGGTGGATTTCTCACCGAACAGGCCCGTGGGCTTGACGCAGAGAATGATGATGAGCAGGGCAAAGGTGAAGGCATCGGAGAAGGTTGAAGCACCGAGACCTTTGATGATCTCCTCGCAAAGACCGATGATGAATGCACCGACCACTGCGCCCGGAATCGAGCCGATGCCGCCAAAGACTGCCGCGACAAATGCCTTCAGACCCGGCATGCCGCCCGAGGTGATGGCAACAGAGGGGTAGTTGGTGAAATAGAGCATCGAACCGACTGCCGCGAGGAACGAGCCGATGATGAAGGTAAAGGAAATGACGGAATTGATGCGGATGCCCATGAGCTGTGCGGTTTCGAAATCTCTCGATGCTGCGCGCATGCCCATGCCGATTTTGGTGTACTTGATGAGGTAGACCAAAGCGATGACGAGTGCGAAAGTCAAAAACGGCGTGATGACCGTGACGCGCTTGGTCGACTCGCCGAGGACTATGATGTTATCACTGATCCAGGGAATCGGGTTCGTGACGGGCTGGGGGACACCGCCTGTGATGTAGAACGCGAGGTTCTGAATGAGATAGCTGACACCGATGGCGGAAATCATGACCGACATACGCGGTGCAGAGCGCAGGGGTTTATATGCCACGCGCTCGATCAAAAAGCCGAGCAGAACTGTGACAGCCAGCACCAGCGGCAGGGCGATGTAGAACGGCATGGCGGTGGTGGCGTAGACCATCACAAGGCCTGCGACCATGAACACGTCACCGTGCGCGAAGTTAATCAGGCGCAAAATGCCGTAAACCATGGTATAACCGATGGCGATGAGCGCATACTGGCCGCCAACGGAGATGCCGTTGATGATATAAGGCAATAGTTGTTGCATGCGAAAGCCTCCAATTGTTTTCTTGGGTCGTCTGGAAAAAGCAGGCCTGCCTGCTCTTTCGAGGCGGCCCTGAAATATGAGAAAAGGGGATGACGAGTGAGCCCCGCCATCCCCCTTCGACTCAAATCAATATGTTCGCGATGGATGCGATTACTGGACGGTCTGCACCTTGACGAAGTCCCAAACACCGGTTTCGGTGTTGGCGGTCTTGATGTAAGCCGCGTCACGCTTGGCATCGCCGATTTCGTCGAACTCAATCAGGCCAGTCACGCCTTCAAAGCTGACGTTGGGCATTGCCTCGAGGACAGCTGCGGGATCGCCGCTGCCAGCGAGCTTCAGAGCTTCAAGAGCGGTGAAGTATGCATCATAGCCGATAGCGGTAACAGCTGCGATCATATCGTTGCCGCCATTGTTGGTCAGAGCATCGGGGTTGGCGTTCATCCATTCCTTGATGCCGGTATCGAATTCTGCGTTGCCGCCTTCCTGATAGAAGGTGGTGACGAAGCAACGGATATCCTTGCCGGTGGCAGCCTCGATGACCTTGTTGTTATCCCAGGTGTCCGAACCGAGCAGAGCGCCTTCGT
>JAZUCN010000205.1:0-11129 GCA_045639205.1 Oscillospiraceae bacterium
CTGCTTGCCGAGGGCATCAGCGCCGTCCTCAGCCGCGCGCCAAAGCACCTGCACGCACAGGGTTGTGCGTTCGCGCTTCGTGTGCATCCCGATTCTGCCGCCTTAGCGGCATCATCTCTGCGCGCAAAAGGCGTTTCGTTCTCAGGCGTGTTTCGGATGCTAGAGAATGGGCAAGTGCGGGAGGTTCGGTTTTGATATATTTTGACAGTGGCGCAACAAGTTTGCAGAAGCCAAAATCCGTGCGCAGGGCGGTTTGCTACGCAATGCGACACTTTGCAAGTCCCGGGCGCGGCGGGCATCGTGCCGCGATGGCGGCTGCGGATGCGGTCTATGCCTGCCGTGAGCGCGCGGCAGAACTTTTTTCCTGCGATGCCGAGCAAATTGTGTTTACGATGAACGCCACGCATGGGCTCAATATTGCCATTCACACGCTCGTCGAACGCGGAGATAAGGTTGTCGTGTCAGGCTTTGAACACAATGCCGTCATCCGCCCACTGCACGCCGTTAGCGCGCAGATTGTTGTAGCAGGCAGGAAACTCTTCGACCAAGCCGATACCTTGGCGGCGTTTGCCCGCGCAATTGACGAGAATACCAAGGCGGTTGTCTGCACGCATGTATCAAATGTTTTTGGATATATACTGCCGATTGAGAAAATTGCGGAGCTTTGCAGAGCGCGCGGTGTGCCGCTGATTGTCGATGCTTCGCAATCGGCAGGGGTTCTTCCTGTGAGCCTCAGAGCGCTCGGCGCGGCGTTTATCGCATGCCCTGGTCACAAATCGCTCATGGGGCCACAGGGTACTGGTATTCTCGTCTGTGGCAGGATGCCAAAGCCACTGCTTACAGGCGGCAGCGGCAGTTTGTCTGCCTCGCGCGAGATGCCCGATTTTCTGCCCGATATTGCAGAAGCGGGGACGCACAACACGGCAGGCATTTGTGGACTTCGCGCGGGAATTGATGATGTACTTTCGCGCACACCGCAGTTGATTTTTGAACATGAATGCAGTCTTCGCAGTCGGCTTTGCGCAGGATTGGAGCGGGTAGAAAATGTGCGCGTTTTCTCGTCCTGCGAGGCGCAGAGCGGTGTGGTTTCGTTTGCGGTCGACAGCTTTGACTGCGAGCAGGTCGCTGACTATCTTTCCGCACATGGCGTGTGTGTGCGCGCGGGGCTTCATTGTGCGCCGCTTGCCCATGAAAGTGCAGGAACATTCGAATCGGGAACAGTTCGCGTGAGCTTTGGCGCGTTCAACACAGAAAGGGAAGTGGACGCACTCATCAGGTTGCTAAAAAAGTTTTGATATCGGGTAATTTTAGCCTTGTAAACTCTTGCGGATACGGTGAGTTTGCAGTATAATTACTTTAACTATAAGTATAAGCAGGAGAAATGCTTATGAATCCGATTACGAACTTCTTTCAAAACCTGTTTCCGGGCATCTCGTCCTTCGGCGTGACGGATGTGATTGACATCGCGGTTGTAGCTTTCATCTTCTACAAACTGCTTCGTGTCATCCATTCAACCAGTGCCGAGCGCGCGGCAATCGGTGTTGTGCTTTTGCTTGTGCTCGACGGCTTGACAGACATTCTGCATCTGTACGCGCTGAACTGGATTCTCGATAAAATCATTGAGATTGGACTCATTGCGCTGGTCATCGTGTTCCAGCCCGAGTTGCGCCGCGAGCTTGAACGTTTTGGTGGCGGCGCGTTCCGCAGACTGACGGGCAAAGAGGTCAGCAGAAACGCAGAACAATCCGTTATCTCTGCAACGGTTGCTGCATGCGAGATTATGGCAAAAGAGCGCGTTGGCGTTCTGCTGGCATTTGAGCGAAACACTTCTTTGGACGAATATTTCAAGACGGGCACGCTGATTGACGCGAAGGTGACTGAACAGCTGCTTCGTAACCTGTTTTTCCCGAAAGCCTCGCTTCATGATGGCGCGGTTATCATCCGCGGCGACCGCGTGGCGGCCGCAGGCTGTGTGATGCCGCTGTCTTCCAACGCCCATCTTTCCAGCGACCTTGGCACGCGCCATCGCGCAGGCGTTGGCACGAGTGAACTGTCTGATGCGGTGGTGGTGATCGTATCCGAGGAAACAGGCACGATTTCCGTTGCCATCAATGGCATGCTCAAGCGGCATTTGGCGCCGAAGACCTTGGAAAAGTTGCTCGTTAACGAACTGATGAGCACGGAAGAGCCTGCGGATAAGACGATTCTTAGCTGGCTTAAGGGAATCATCAAGTCACAGTTTGGCAAGAGGACGAAGTAATATGAGCAGAAGCAAAACTATTTCAATCATCGTATCGATCGTCGCGGCTATCGGTCTGTGGCTGTTCGTGGTGAGTGTTGTCAACCCGAGCGACGAGATTGCACTCAGCGACGTTGCTGTTGAATTCTCGGGCGAAGAAGTTCTGCGCGAGGACCAGAATTTGATTGTCATGCCGATTGACACCGCGGTCAGACTGGAGGTTTCGGGCAGGAGCTCGGATCTTGCCGCACTCCGAAGAGACCGTGAACAGCTGACAGCAGTGGTTGACGTGACAAAAATCCGTAGTGCCAAAGAGTATGCGCTGACGTATAACCTCAACCTTCCGTCGAGCGTGCAGGGCGCTGAATTGTCTTTTACGCGCAGACCGCTGGAGGTGCGCGTGAATGTTGAGCGTCTGCTGTCAAGAGAAATTGAGATTCATGGTGATTTCTCCGCCATGCAGATTGCTGACGGCTATATGCTCGACAGTACGAGCTTTGACTATGATACCGTTACGGTTGAAGGCCCCGAGAGTGTTGTCTCCGCCATCAAAGAGGCGAGGGTTGTTCTTGAGCGCAGTCAGCTTGATAAGTCCTTCTCCGAGCAGATTGCATACACGCTTGTCGATGAAAACGGCAATGCTGTTGATAACGCGTATCTGACAACGGATATTAACTCTGTTGAGGTTGCTGTCAATATTGTCATGTACAAGGAAGTTCCGCTTGCACTCGAGTTTATCGATGGCGGCGGCGCGAAAGACAGCGATGTGACCATGGAAATCGAACCTACGACCATCACGCTTTCGGGCGACCCGAGTCTGCTCGAGGCTGTAAACAAGATTAACCTTGGTAATGTTGATTTGTCCAACACGCCGAATTCCGCCGAGCGCGTGTTCCCCATCATTATCCCCGATGGTGCCAAGTGCGTCAGTGGTGAAGAAGAGGCGACAGTTACCATCCGCGTGAAGAACAAGGCAACGAGCGTCATCCGCGCGACCAACATCGCGTTTGTGAATCTTGCAGAAGGTCTGCAGGCCAACAGTCTGACACAGCTTGTGCAGACAACTGTGCGTGCAAGCACAGCGGATATCGCGTCCATCACAGCAAACAACCTGCGTGTGGTTGCCGACATGGAGCAGATTACAAAGCCCGGCAGAACGACCGTTCCTGTAGAAATCTACATTGACGGCTATCCCGAGGCAGGCGTTATCGGCGAATATACGATTGTTGTTTCTGTCACAGAGGCTGAATGAGCATGACGGGCAGCGTTTCTGCTGCCCGAGCAAATATACGGAGGACATAAAATTGATTAGAAGTATGACCGGCTTTGGTCGAGCAACAAAGACTCTCAACAACATGGAAATCACCGTTGAGCTTCGCTCGGTCAACAGCCGTGGGCTCGATTGTACGGTCAAAATGCCGCGGATGTACGCCTTTGCCGAATCGGTCGTGCTCAAGCGCGTGAAAGAATCTGTGGCTCGTGCAAAACTTGATGTTTATATCAACATCAAAATCCTTGAGCAAGCAGATTTGAAAATTTCGGTTGATCGCTCGGTAATTGAAGGTTATCTGTCAGCGCTCAACGGCATTGCCGAGCAGTACGGTGTGCGCAATGATATTTCCGTCATGGCACTCTCGCGTATGCCTGATGTGTTCGTTGTGGAAAAGGCTGAAGAAGACGAAGAGCAGATTACAAACGATATTCTCGCTGTGCTTTCTGAAGCACTTGAGAAATATAACCAGATGCGCACAGTTGAAGGCCAGGCGCTTGAAGATGACCTGCGAACCCGCGCAAAGACGATTCTTTCGACTTTGGAACAGGTTGAGGAAAGAAGCATCATCACGCTTGAAGAGTACCGCCAAAGACTTACGCGCAAGATGCTCGAGGTGCTTGAAAACACAAACATTGACGAGGCAAGAATCCTGCAGGAGGCGGCGATTTTCGCTGACCGTGTTGCAATTGACGAAGAAACTGTTCGCCTGCGCAGTCATTTGGCACAGCTCGAAACTATGCTTGACAATGGCGGCGCATTCGAACGAAAGCTGGACTTCCTGCTGCAGGAAATGAACCGCGAGACGAATACAATCGGCTCAAAGTGCAACGACCTTGAGGTGACAAAGAATGTTGTTGCCATTAAGGCAGAACTGGAGAAAATCCGCGAACAGGCACAGAATATCGAGTAACGGAGGCGGCTATGAAGCTGGTGAATATCGGATTTGGCAGTGCGGTTGCCGCCGCCAGAATCCTTGCGGTTGTCAGTCCTGAATCGTCTCCGATCAAGCGAGTCGTGCAGGAAGCGCGCGAGCGCGCAATGCTCATTGACGCATCGTATGGACGAAGAACCCGCGCGGTATTGTTGATGGATACCGACCACGTAATCTTGTCTGCGGTTGCACCCGAGGTGCTGGCAGGCAGACTTGACGAGACTTTTGAGGTCATAGACACAGAGGAGGAGACGGCACAATGAAGGGAAAACTTTTTGTGATTTCGGGACCCTCCGGCGTTGGCAAGAATACGATCCTCAACAAAATCGTATCGTCAAAGGACAATGTTCAATATTCCATTTCTGCGACCTCGCGCAAGATGCGCCCGGGCGAGGTGGACAAGCAGAGTTACTATTTTCTCACGCGTGAAGAATTTGAGCGCATGATTGAAAATAATGAACTGCTCGAGTATGCCGAGTATGTCGGCAACTACTATGGCACGCCCATAGCGCCGATTCGCGAGGCAACGGAAAACGGCATCGATATCGTGATGGATATCGAGGTTGTCGGCGCGCAGAAAATCAAAAAGGCTGTCCCTGAAGCAGTGCTGATATTTATCTGCACATCCTCGTTCGAGGAGATTGAAAAACGCCTGCTTATGCGCGGCGATGTTGAGCCTGCGGCAATGGCAGACCGCCTTGAGCGTGCCAAGTGGGAATATACTCAGGCGCGTAATTATGACTATATCGTCATCAATGATGATGTAAATAGTGCCGTTGATGAGCTTCTTGCGATTATGACGGCAGAAAAATGTAAAATGATGGATCGTATCCATTTGCTGAAGGAGGAACCCTAAATGCTTTATCCCGCAATGTCTTCGCTGCTCGAGCATGTCAGCAGCCGTTATCTGCTTGTCAACGTTGTCGCGCGTCGCGCAAGACAGATTTCCATCGAGTCTGAAATGACCCATGAGCCGCTGGCAGACAAGCCTGTTACCATCGCAATCCGCGAGGTTGCCGACGGCAAACTTTCCGCAAAACTCAAGGAAAAATACGAGGGCTAAAACGATAGCAAACAAGGCGCAGGCACATCGTGCCTACGCCTTGAAACCATTAAAAGGGGGGCTTTTATGATTGCGAAAATTGCCGTATCGGCTGCTGTTTTTGCCATTGACAAGCCCTATTCCTATCGAATTGGCACCGAGCAGAATGTCTCGTCTGGCATGCGCGTGATCGTGCCCTTTGGCCGCGGAAACCGCCGCAGTGAGGGCGTTGTGCTTGAGGTTTGCCATGATAATGGCGAGGAAAAACTCAAGACGATCGAGCGCGTGCTGGATGAAACCCCTGTGCTGAATGAAAAACAGCTTCGCATGGCAGGATTCCTGCGCGAACGCTATTTCTGCACCTTTTACGATGCTGCGCGCGCAATCTTGCCTGCAGGGCTTTGGTTTGAGGCAACGCAGAGCTACACCATCTGCCGCGAGGCAGGTGACTGGCATCAAATTGCCGCAAAAAATAAGACGGCTCTGCGCGTGATGCAGAGTCTGGAGGATTTTGGCGGCTGTACGAGCCATCGTGCCTTGCGCGCAGAATTTGATGACGAGCAGGAACTGCAGAAGGCTTTGAACTATCTGCTTGCGCGCCATCTGATTGCCTGCGACCTTGATATGTCCCAGCGTGTGCGCAGTAAGACGGAGTTTATCGCTTCTCTTTGTGTCAGCGCGGAAGAGGCGCTCTCCTACGCTAACAGCAAACAAAAGTCCGCACCGCTGCAGCACGCGGTTTTGCAGCTTCTGTGCTCGGTAGAAAGTGCGTCTACAAGAGAAATTTGCTATCTCACCGGTGCAAGCATGGCAACCATCCGCAGACTCGAGAAACTCGCGCTTGTCTCCTTGCAGGAGCAGGAGGTCTCTCGCGTGCAAAAGGCTGGGTATATAGAGCCTGCAGAGCAGATCTCGCTGAGTGAAGAGCAGGGCGCTGTCTATGATGGTCTGTGCAGAAAAATGTGCGCGGAAAAACCCGGCACGGCGCTTCTTTACGGCGTGACGGGAAGTGGCAAAACCGCCGTTTATATCCGCCTGATCGAGCAATGTTTGCTGAAACAGCGCGGGGCGATTTTGCTCGTGCCGGAGATTGCGCTGACCCCGCAGCTGCTCTCGCGTCTGCGCAGTCACTTTGGCTCGCAGGTCGCGGTCTTGCACAGCAGTTTGCGCGTAACTGAGCGTTTCGATGAATGGCGCAGAATCCAAAAAGGGGAAGCCACCGTTGTGGTTGGCACCCGCTCGGCTGTTTTTGCGCCCGTTGAAAATCTAGGTTTGCTCATTGTAGATGAAGAGCAGGAGCATACCTATAAATCCGAAAATTCCCCGCGTTACCATGCGGTGGAGGTTGCCGTTTTCCGCGGCGCGCAGGAGGGAGCCCTTGTCCTTCTCGGCTCGGCGACACCCAGTGTTGAGAGTATGTACCGCGCAAAAGAAGGCATCTACGACTTGTTTGAAATCAAGCACCGTTACAACGGCAAGGATATGCCCGAAGTGTCGATGATTGACATGAAGCAGGAAATCCGAAAGGGAAACGCGGGCGCTGTCAGCGAGGAACTCGAAGAGCGCCTGCGCGACCAGATCCTTGCAGGCAAGCAATCGATTCTCTTCTTAAACCGCAGAGGTAACAGCCGTTACCTAGTTTGCGTGGAGTGTGGAGAAGCACCCACGTGCCCGAGATGCAGTGTGCATCTGACCTATCACTCGGTCAATCATCGCCTTATGTGTCATTACTGCGGCTATTCGCAGGCAGTATCACACCGATGTCCCGATTGTGGTGGTGCACTCAAAGCCGTTGGCGCAGGCACGCAGAAGGTCGAAGAAGAGCTCCTGCAAATCTTCCCCGATACAAAGGTCTTGCGCATGGATGCAGACACGATTTCGGCTGCGAATAACCATGAAGCGATTCTGACAAAATTCCGTGAGGAGAAAATCCCTGTTCTTCTTGGCACGCAGATGGTTGCCAAGGGTTTGGATTTTGAACATGTGACACTTGTCGGCGTTCTTGATGCAGACATGTCGCTGTATGTCAATCATTTCAGAGCCGCCGAGCAGACCTTCTCGCTCGTGACGCAGGTTGTCGGCCGTTCGGGCCGCGGTAGTCAAACCGGCACTGCCGTGATTCAGACGATGACGCCCGAGCATCCTGTTTTAAATCTTGCGGCAAAGCAGGATTACGATGGCTTCTACGAGATGGAGATTGCACTGCGCAAACTGCGCAATTTCCCGCCGTTTCGTGACATTTTCACCATCAGCTTCACGGGTCTGCAGGAGGACCGCGTGATGCGTGCGGGGCTTGTGATGCGTGATGCACTGCTTCAGAATCTGCCGAGCCTCGGCTTGACGGAGTGTGACGCGTCCGTGCTTGGACCTGCTCCCGCGCCCGTCGCGCGCATCAACTACACATACAGATATCAGCTGAGTTTAAGCTGTAAGAACACGAAACATGTGCGGCAGTTGCTTGCGTATTTGCTTCGCGTGTTCGCCAAAGACCCTGCAAATCGCGGTGTGAACGCCTTTGCAGATGTAAATCCCTATGATTGAGAGGTTTTAACGATGGCACTTCGTAATATTGTCACGGTGGGAGACCCCGTGCTGAATAAAGTTTGCCGACCCGTCACAAAATTTGATGATCGGCTTGGCATGCTTCTGGATGATATGATTGAAACGCTGATTGACTCCAATGGCGTCGGTCTAGCCGCGCCGCAGGTCGGAATTCTGCGCCGCGTGGTCGTGGTAGACACCGGTGAAGAGTATCTCGAACTCGTCAATCCCGAAATTATCGAGGTGGGCGAGCAAACGCAGACAGGGCTTGAGGGCTGTTTGAGCGTCCCGGGAGAATACGGCGTTGTCACGCGCCCGAATTTCGTTGTTGTGCGCGCGCAGGACAGAACAGGCGAGTGGTACGAGGTCGAAGGTGAAGAACTGATGGCCCGCGCATTCTGCCATGAACTGGACCATCTCGATGGGCACATCTACACCGAAATTGCCGACCGTATGCTGACAAAGGAAGAACTCGAGGAACTGGAAAAGACCTCCGAGTATGATGAGGATGAGGACGAATGAGAATCGTTTTTATGGGCACGCCCGATATTGCACGTGTGTGCCTGCAGGAATTGGTAGAACAGAATTTTAATATCGTCGGTGTTTACACCAAGCCCGACACGCCCAAAAACCGCGGCATGAAACTGGCGCAGTCCGAGGTCAAGGAGTATGCGCTTTCGGTGGGCCTTCCTGTGTACCAGCCGACAACATTCCGCGATGACGCTGTCTGCGAGGAACTTGCGGCCATGAAGCCCGACCTTGTTGTCGTTGTCGCTTACGGCAAAATCCTGCCGCAAAGAGTGCTTGATATTCCGACATATGGATGCATCAACATGCATGCGAGCATCCTTCCGTCGCTTCGCGGCGCGGCGCCCGTTCAGCGCGCAATTTTAAATCACTGCAAAGAAACAGGCGTAACGGCAATGATGCTTTCTGCGGGCATGGATGAGGGCGATATTCTGGAGATTCGCAAGACCGATACCGAGCCGCAGGAAACCTCGGAAGAACTCATGGCGCGCCTAGCTGTGATTGCGGCAAAACTCTCGTGCGATACCGCGCGCGCCATTGAAAACGGCACAGCCGTGCGCACACCGCAGAATCATGATGAGGCAACTTATGCCGATATGCTCTCAAAGGACCTTTCGCCCATTGATTGGACGCAGTCGGCAAGCGATATCTGCGACCATGTGCGCGGGCTTATTCCGTGGCCGGTTGCAACGGCTGAACTCGGCGGCACGAAATTTAAGATTTTCCGTGTTGAACCGCAGGATAAAACAACCGACAAAGCGGCAGGCACTCTGCTTGAACTGAACAAAAAGGGATTGGAAATTGCCTGCGGAAACGGCGAGGTGCTTCGCATCACACAACTGCAGGCAGAGGGCGGCAAGCGCATGGCGGCCGCCGACTATTTCCGCGGTCATCCCATTACGATTTGAGGAAATGATATGTCAAATGCCAGAACCACTGCGCTCAGCGCGCTCATTGCCGCAAGACGGCAAGGCGCGTGGTCGGACGGCGCACTCAAAGAATATATTGCGCGCGACCGACTCTCCCGCCGAGATGCGGCTCTGGCAAGCAGACTTTGCTATGGCGTGCTGCAGAACAAAATGCTGCTCGATTATCACATTGCAGGCAGGCTGACGGGAAAAATCAAGGACTTACAGCCTGTGGTGCTCGATATTCTGCGCCTCGGCGCGTATCAGCTTCTGTTTATGGACAGGATTCCCGATTCAGCGGCTGTCAATGAAGCGGTCGAACAGACGAAAGTCTATGCCAACCGCCGCGCGTCGGGTCTTGTCAACGGCGTTTTGCGCGCAATGATTCGTGAGCGAGAGAATTTGAAAGAGCCAAAGGATTTGGCAACGCGCTACAGCCACCCGCAGGCGCTTGTTGACCTGCTCCGAGATGCTGTTGGCGAGCAAGAATTGTCGAAACTTCTTGAGAGCAACAATCAGCCTGCGCCGACCGTTCTGCAGTGTAACACCCTGCGCGCGGAAGAATCTGCGCTTTGGCAGGAACTGATGAACGAGGGCGCTGACCTCGAAGCCCATCCGTGGATGGAAGGATGCAGACTTGCAACATCGACGGGTAATCTTGAAAACTTGTCAGCTTTTGAGCAAGGGCGCGTTTATGTACAGGATTGCGCGGCGCGGCTTGCCGCAATGGCAGCAGGTGTCCGGCCTGGAATGATGGTGCTCGATGCGTGTGCCGCGCCCGGCGGCAAGAGTTTCGCGGCGGCAATTGCAATGCAAAATCGCGGCAAAATCATCTCCTGCGATATCCACGAGCACAAGATTTCGCTTATCGAGAAGGGTGCGGCGCGTCTTGGCATCGATATCATCGAGGCACGCGTGCAGAGCGCGGCAGAATATTGCGAAGAATTCCATGAAAAGATGGATGTTGTCATCGCGGATGTGCCTTGCTCGGGCTTGGGTGTAATCCGCAAGAAGCCTGACATCCGCTACAAGGACCTTGCGCCGCTTGAAAACCTGCCGAATATCCAGCGCGCGATTCTTGGCAATGTCAGTGCGTATGTTAAGCGCGGCGGTGTGCTCGTTTACAGCACATGCACGATTTTGCCGCGTGAGAATGAAGAGATTGTTCGGGAGTTTTTGCAAAATCACCCTGAATTCTCGTTGGAAGCAATCGAACTTCCAACGCGCCTACAGACAAGGAGCGACACGATGGTGACGCTTCTGCCGCATTTACACCACTGCGATGGATTTTTCATTTGCAAACTGAGGAAACATACATGAAAACTGATCTCAAATCTATGACACTTGCCGAGATGCAGGATGTGTTTCGCGAAATGGGCGAGCCGTCCTTCCGCGCAAAGCAGGTCTTTGTGTGGCTGCATCGCGGTGTAGAGTCGTTTGAGGAAATGACGAATATTTCAAAAGCCCTGCGTGAAAAGCTCGACGAGCGTTTTTACATCACTGTACCCAAGGTCGCTCGTAAACAGCAGTCGGCCAAGGACGGCACGATCAAGTATCTGTGGCAGCTGCGCGACGGCAACTGCATCGAATCCGTTTTGATGCAGTATCACCATGGCAACAGCCTTTGCATCTCATCTGAGGTCGGCTGTCCGATGGGCTGTAAGTTC
>JAZUCN010000206.1:0-3993 GCA_045639205.1 Oscillospiraceae bacterium
GATGAAGTCGCAGCAGTGTTCCTTGGCGTTTGCCAGAGCCGCAGCGGCGGTCAGCCAACCTGCGTGACGGCCCATGCACTCGACGATGGTGATCATGCCGGTGTCATAAACCTGTGCATCGCGGGCAACTTCCATGATGGAAGTAGCGATGTACTTGGCCGCAGACGAGAAGCCCGGGCAGTGGTCGGTGCCGAAGAGGTCATTGTCGATGGTCTTGGGAACACCCATGACGCGGCAATCATAGCCGACCTTCTTCATATACTTAGAAATCTTGTTGCAGGTATCCATGGAGTCATTGCCGCCATTGTAGCAGAAATAACGCACGTCATACTTCTTGAAGATTTCGAGGATACGCTTGTAGTCGGTATCGTCGACATCGGGATCTGCAATCTTGTAACGGCAGGAGCCGAGTGCGGACGAGGGGGTGTAGGGAAGACGAGCCAGTTCTGCGGCATCTTCTTCGTCCATGCAAAGCAGTTTGTCATCGAGCACGCCACGGATGCCGTGGTTTGCGCCATAGACCTTGGTGATGCAGTCTGCTTCGAGGGCAGTCTTGATGACGCCGTAAGCAGAAGCGTTGATAACGGAAGACGGGCCGCCGGACTGACCGATGATCAGGGCGCCTTTGAGCGTATTGGACATGATATTCCTCCTAATTTTGAAGGCTTTTACGCCTATATTTTACGAATCGATGAAAATATATCATATCTTTTTGAAAAAGTAAATTCTTCTGTTGCAAATATTTGAACTATTTGATAGAATAGGAGCGAAAATTTGGATAAGGAGATGTCACTTATGCCTCTGGTAACTACAAAAGAAATGTTCGCGAAGGCTTATAACGGCGGCTACGCTGTCGGTGCTTTCAACGTCAACAACATGGAAATCGTGCAGGGTATCACCGAAGCCTGTAAAGAAGAAAAGGCTCCTGTCATTCTGCAGGTATCCAAGGGCGCACGCGCCTATGCCAACCATACCTATCTGGTAAAGCTGGTTGAGGCCGCTATCATCGAGTGCCCCGAAATCCCCATCGCCCTGCATCTGGACCACGGCGATAGCTTCGAGACTTGCAAGTCCTGCATCGACGGCGGCTTCACTTCCGTCATGATCGACGCTTCTTCCAAGCCCTTCGAAGAAAACATCGAAATCACCCGCAAGGTCGTTGAGTACGCTCACGAGCGCGGCGTCGTCGTTGAAGCTGAGCTGGGCTCGCTCGCCGGCATCGAAGACGAAGTCAACGTTTCGGCAGAAGCTGCTTCCTACACCCGTCCCGAAGAAGTCGAAGAGTTCGTGACCAGAACCGGTTGTGTCTCGCTGGCAATCGCCATCGGCACTTCCCACGGCGCTTATAAGTTCACCCCCGAGCAGTGCACCGTCAACGAGCAGGGTATCCTGGTTCCGCCTCCCCTGCGTTTTGACGTCCTCGAAGAGGTCACCCGTCGTCTGCCCGGCTTCCCCATCGTTCTGCACGGTTCTTCTTCCGTTCCGCAGGACTATGTCGCCATGGTCAACGCCAACGGCGGCAAGATGCCCAACGCGATCGGCGTTCCCGAAGAACAGCTGCGCAAGGCCGCAAGCCTGTCCGTCTGCAAGATCAACATCGACTCCGACCTGCGTCTTGCAATGACCGGTACCATCCGCCAGTTCTTCAACGATCAGCCCGGCAAGTTTGACCCGCGCGAGTACCTCAAGCCCGCACGTGCAAACATCAAGGAGATCGTTCGCCACAAGCTGGTCAACGTTCTCGGCTGCGCCGGCAAGGCTTAATTGCAAACACAAACCCCTCTGCCGAATGGCAGAGGGGTGTTTTTTATCTTCGTTCGTTTAACAGCCGCTCGATGAGTCTGTTTTTCTTGAGGAACAGATACAGCGGAATACCCAATACATATAAAACCGCAAGTTCACCGAATGCGACTTCTCCGCCCATGATGAGAAGTCCTTTCCAAAAGGTGTCGGGCGTCAGAATCCACGAGAGCATCGCGCCGACCATCAGCGCATTTGCAAGAATCGTCGGAATCGGCAGCAGCCATGTCTTTTTCAGCGGGATCGTCAGCAGGCAGCCAAGCAGAGTCGCGGCTGTGCCGATGATGATATCAAGCGCGGAAACGGTGGAGAACAGATTGGCAATCAAACATCCAATCGTCAGACCAATCGTCAGCGACGGGTCCAAACACACCAGCAAACACATCGCATCGGCAATGCGGAACTGGATATTGCCGTAAGAAAACGGTGCGGCCAAAATCGTGATTGCCGCATAAAGCCCTGCGACGATGCCGCTCAGGGCAATTTGTCTGGTTGTCAGTTTCATGCGCATTCCTCCTTTGTGATACTGCTATTTTACGCGCAATCAAGCGCGTGTCAAGCGCAGGTTCTTACAAAACTTTGCGTCCTTCAACAAACTTGGCGGTGATGTTGCGATCATCGGCAAGGTAAATCATGCGCTCAAGCCGCGCGCGCACAGTAAGCTCCTGCGGATGCTCGAGTGTCGTATCATCAATCACGACCACATCCGCGGCATATCCATCTTTAAATGTTCCGACCTTTCCAAAAAACGCGCCGCTTCCCATGGTAGCAAGATAGAACGCGCGTTCAAACGAAAGCGGTGCAATACTCTGGTCGACCAAGCGCCAGCGCAGTTTCGATGCCTGGATCGCCTGCACCATCGCGCGGAGCATGCTCTCGTGCGTGCCGCCTGCAATATCCGTCGCAAGACCGACATTGAGCCCACGCTCAAGGAACTGGTTGACAGGCGCGATGCCCGAGGCAAGATTGCTGTTGGACTCGGGCGAGTGCGCAACAAACACGCCGTTTTCCTTCATCCGTTCCTGCTCCCGCTCATCGGAGTGGACGCAGTGCGCCATGATGCACTTGTGGTCGCCACCAAACAGGCCGAAGCGTTCATACGCATCGCCATATCCCTTCGCCGCGGGGCAAAGTTCCTTCACCCACGCGATTTCCGAAAGGTTTTCGGACAGATGGCTCTGCGAAGGAAGATGATACTTACGCCGCAGATTACTCAGACCAAACATCAAATCATCCGTGCATGACGGAATAAAACGCGGGGTGATGATGGGTTTTGTGTGGCGGAAATCCGCACACTGCTCAATCCACTGCTCGGTATCGCGCAGGGCATCTCGTGTAGAGAGTTCCTGCAGGAAATACGGTGAGTGGCGGTTCATATTGACCTTGCCGACATAGGTGCAAAGTCCCGACGCATCGAGCATCTGCATCAGACGCATCGTTGCAGGCACATGAATCGTGCCGAACATCGCCGCGCGCGTTGTAGTGCTTTTGAGCATATGGCGCACAAAAATCTCATAGGCTTTTTCCGCGTACGCAAGGTCTGCATATTTTGCTTCCTCGGGGAATGTATATGTATTGAGCCACTCCAGAAGCTCCATATCCAGCCCCACTGCGCGGAAGGCAAACTGCGGCGCGTGCAGATGCAAATCCGTCATGCCGGGGATAACGAGGCTGTCGCCATAAGCATGCCGCGGCAGATTCGCGTAGCGCTCGGGCAATTTTTCAAACACACCGCAACACACGCCGTCCTCGACCAAAAGATAGCCGTTTTCTACAATATGAATATGATCCATCGTTTCACTGAAGCAGATGTGTCCTTGTATAACAAAGTTATTCACGCTCAACTCTCCCCTTTCCTCCCAAGCCGCATCGGAGGTTTTGGCATTATGCCGATACTCTTCAATATATTATAGCATGTTTTTGTGCGGAATGTATACGATTCACCTCGTCATAGTACACAAATCAAACCACAATCTTTTTGGAGGAATTGTCAATGCGCCAAAAAACTAAAATTTTTTTAGTTTTTTGGTTATTTTTGGTCAATTTTTTACACGCTAAAACGCAGTTTTTTCGAAAAATCTATTGCATGTAACAGGAAAATCCGCTAAAATATGTGCAGATATTCCCTGTGCAGTTGCATGGGGAACTTGCAAGACCACAAAAAATATTTAGGAGGAAACATTCATGAAAAAG
>JAZUCN010000207.1:0-7232 GCA_045639205.1 Oscillospiraceae bacterium
ACACCTGCGCGTCGTTTTCCGATTCGGTAAAAACCCTCATAGACTTAGACCCGAGCAATATCACCGTGCACACGCTGGCTCTGAAAAAAAGCGCAGCTTTGTTCTATGACCGCGCTGAACTTCCTTCGCGCGAAGCGGTCGGGCAAATGCTCCGCGATGCCGAAAGCAGGCTTCGCGCCGCAGACTACGAGCCATATTATCTGTACAGGCAGAAGTATATGTCGGGCAGTTTTGAGAATGTCGGCTGGTGCAAGGCGGGTTATTCGGGACTTTACAACATATACATGATGGAAGAACTGCATACCATCTTGTCCCTCGGCGGTGGCGGCATGAACAAAATCAACCTCCCCGCAGGACAGCTTGAGCGCTACCACAACCCGAAATCTCCGCAGGATTATATCGAGCGCATCGATACCATCCTCGCGCAGAAGGACGAAATTTTCCGCATCCTTGCGGAACAGACGATTTGAAGGAGTCGTATATGGATACCTTATTCTCCCACGTTTCCATCGTAACCATGGACGAGCGGCTGTCCGTCTGGACAGACGCATTTCTCGGTGTCACCGACGGTAAAATCAGCTATCTTGCAAAAAAGCCGCCCGAAGAGCAGCCGAAAGAGATCATTGACGGCAGCGGCATGGTGCTCATGCCGGGCCTGATCAACGCGCACACGCACCTTCCGATGAGCCTGCTGCGCGGCTATGCCGATGACCTCGCGCTTCAGGAGTGGCTCAATGACTATGTCTTCCCGCGTGAAGACCGACTCGATTCGCGCGTGGTCAAGGCCGCGACCCAGCTTGCCATCGCGGAGTGTCTGCGCTTTGGCGTAACTTCCGTGTCCGACATGTACTTCTTCAGCGACGCTGAGGCAGAAGCCTTTGCAGAGTCGGGCATGAAGGTCAACCTCAGCCGCGCCATCTCCATGTTCATCGGCGACGATTTCGACTTTGAAACCTACGAGCCGTGTAAGCAGATGGTCGCGCTTCACGAAAAGTGGCACGGTTATGACAATGACCGCATCCGCGTTGAAGCATCCATCCACGCAGAGTACACCTCGACCTATCAGCTTTGGGACGCGCTCGCGGAATACGCCATCAACAACAAGCTCGGCATGCACGTGCACGTTTCGGAAACCAAGCGCGAGCACGAAGAGTGCATCGAAAAATACGGCCTCACGCCGACGGAACTGCTCGATTGCCACCATGCCTTTGACACGCGCGCAACCGTTGCGCACGGCGTGTGGCTGACCGAGGACGATATGCGCCTGCTTGCAAAGCGCGGCGCATCGGTGGTGCATTGCCCTGTGAGCAATCTCAAGCTCGCCTCGGGCTGTGCAGACGTGATGGGCATGGTCAAATCGGGGCTCAATGTCTGCCTCGGCACAGACTCTGCCTGCTCAAACAACAACCTCGATATGTTTGAGGAAATCAAAGCCTGCACGCTTATGGCAAAGGGCAAAACGGGCGACCCCACCGCGATGCCCGCACAGGCGGCACTGATGATGGCAACGGTGTGCGGTGCGAAGGCACAGGGCAGAGAAAAAGAATGCGGACAGATCAAAATCGGCATGGACGCAGACCTTATCCTGCTCGATTTCAACCAGCCGCATCTGATCCCGTGCCACAACATTTTCTCGCATCTTGTCTATGCCGCCTCGGGTCACGATGTTGCGCTGACCATGGTGCGTGGCAAGATTCTCTATGCCGCGGGTAAGTATCCCACGCTCGATCTGACCAAGATTATGCAGGAACTGCACGATTACGCCATTCCCACCATGTTTTCCGATGATCCCAAGGAGTAAAATGCATGAATCAAAAGTCTGAAAAACGCCAGAATTATCTGCAGGGCGCGGCCATCCTCGCGATGGCGACCATTCTCGTCAAGATTATGGGCTTCCTGTTCAAAACGCCGCTCAATTATATCATCGGTGAGCGCGGAAGCAGTTATTTCTACATGGCTTACAAGGTCTATGATGTTTTGCTGATGATTTCCACAACGGGTCTGCCCGTTGCGATGAGCCGCATGATTTCCGAGGCGCAGACCTTGGAAAACTACGCCCAAATCCGCAAAATTTATCAAACCGCGCGCACGGTCTTTCTGACCATCGGCATCGTCGGAAGTGCGGGCATGCTCCTGTTCTGCAGACAGCTCTCTGTGCTCGTTTCCACCTCGGAAACCTCGTGGGCGGCAATCGCGGCGCTTGCGCCCTGCGTGCTTCTGATCTGCATCATCTCTGCCTATCGCGGTTTCTTCCAGGGGCAGAGCAACATGGCCCCCACCTCCGTCAGCCAGATTTTTGAGTCTTTCATCCGCCTGGTTGTCGGTCTTTCGCTGGCATGGCTGATCATGGACCGCACGGGCGACCCGACCTACGCCGCGGCAGGTGCCATCGGCGGCGTGACGCTCGGATGCCTCATCTCCGCCATTTACCTGCGCGGACGATTCCGCAAATCCAATCAGATTCTCTCGCAGGCAGGCGGCGAAGCCCTGTCGGGCAGACAGACGATGAAAACACTGCTTGCCATCGCTGTTCCCATCACGCTCGGCGCGGCAGGACTGCAGATCATCAACCTCTTCGATGCCATGATTTACATGCGCAGACTCACAGGCGCGCTCGGCTATGCCAGCGCGGATGCTGATACGCTCAACGGCATCTACACCTTCCAGCAGACGATTTTCGCGCTCCCCTGCGCGTTCATCACCACCATCACCATCGCCGCCATCCCCGCCATCACCTCGTTCTTAACGAAGCATGACACCGATGGCGCGCGCGAGACCGAGGAGTCCTCCATCCGCACGACAGGTCTTATTGCCATGCCCTGTGCGGCAGGTCTGTTCGTCATGGCTGAACCGATCGTGCGTTTGCTCTGCCCGGGCTACAGCGAGAGCAGTGTCGCCATCGCTTCTCCCATCCTTGCCATCCTCGGCATCACCGTCATCTTCAACAGCCTCGTGCTTCTGCTCAACGCAATTATGCAGGCGCACGGCGATGTGACCACGCCCGTTATCAACATGCTCATCGGCGGCAGCGTGAAGGTCATCGTCAACTACTTCCTCGTTGCCATTCCTTCGCTCAATATCACTGGCGCCGCCATCGGCACAGTTGTCTGCTACGGCACGATCACCATCCTTGACATGATCGCCATTTGGCGCACTGTCTCGACCAAGCCGCGCATTTTGCGCAATCTTGTGCGTCCTCTGCTTGCCGCTGTGATCATGGGCGCGCTGACCTTTGTGGTATATTCTCTGGCAGAGCATTATCTCTCTTCCGCGCGCATCGCCTGCCTGCTCGCGCTCGCAGTTGCAGTGCTCGTATATGTGATGCTCGTTGGCCTGCTTCGCTGTGTGCGGTATTCTGACTGCCTGCTCCTGCCAAAGGGCGAAAAAATCGCAAAAATCCTCAAAATTCGCCAATAAATCGAAAATAACCCTTGCGAAAGTGATAAAATTATGATAGATTTTACTAGGAAAGATTCCTATGGCTATGAGGACCTTGTCCGTCTTGTCGCGCTTTTGCGCGCGCCGGGCGGCTGTCCCTGGGATGGCGCGCAGACACATCTATCCATCCGCCGCAATTTTCTCGAAGAGGCATATGAAGCCTGTGAAGGCTTTGATGCAGACGACCCCGCGCTGATGCGCGAGGAACTGGGTGATGTCCTGCTGCAGGTCATCTTCCACACGGATATCGAGCGCGAGGCCGGACGCTTCACGCTGGACGATGTGTGCGACCAGGTCTGCAAGAAACTCATCTTCCGCCACCCCTTCCTCTTTGGCGAAGCCGAAAGTTCGGATTGGGAAAAGATGAAGCAGTTGGAAAAGGGTCAAAGCACCGTCACCGAAACGCTCGACGGTGTTGCCCGTTCGCTTCCGTCGCTGTGGCGCAGTGAGAAACTTCAGAAAAAAGCCGCAAAAGTCGGCTTTGCCGCAGAATCTGCCGAGGAAACTCTGGATAAACTACAACAGGAGATTTCCAATCTTCGCCGTGCCGCCGCCGATGGCGGTGATGCTGAAGAAGCGCTCGGAAGCGTGCTCTTTGCCGCTGTGAGCGCCGCAACTTATCTACAAGCCGATCCCGAGCAGGCTCTGCATCGTGCGTGCGAGGCCTTCATCCACCGCTTTGGTAAGATGGAAGCTTCTGCGCAGGCGCAAGGCATCGCCCTCGATCAGCTTTCGCGCAAGGAGCTTCTCTCGCTCTTCTATGAGCAAGAGCCTCCGCGCGTATAAAAACACAAACATGGAAAGAGGTACAACTATGAACAAGACCGAACTCATCGCGGAAGTCGCTAAGAAGTGTGGCGTTTCCAAGAAGGACGCCGAAAAGGCAGTCAGCGCTACCATCGACACCATCACCGACGCTCTGTGCGCTGGCGATAAGGTTCAGCTGGTTGGTTTCGGCGGTTTCGAGACCAAGACCCGCGAGGCTCGCATGGGCCGCAACCCCAAGACCAAGGAAGCCATCCAGATCCCGGCTACCAAGGTTCCCGTTTTCAAGGCTGGCAAGGCTCTGAAGGACAAGGTTGCTAAGTAAGTTCCGAAAAAAGGTTCGGCGGACTTCGGTCCGCCTAATTTTTTCATCATGGAGGATTATCATGCGTTTGGATAAATACTTGAAGGTCTCGCGCCTGATTAAGCGCCGCACCGTTGCAAACGAAGCCTGCGATAACGCGCGCGTAAGCGTCAACGGCCGCGTGGTCAAGGCCTCTTATGAGGTCAAGGTCGGCGACAAAATTGAAATTGTTTTCGGTGCCCGCACGCTCAAAGTCGAGGTGCTTCAGGTGGCAGATAACGTCCGCAAGGACGATGCGGTCGGTATGTACCGCGAAATCAGGGATTAAAAACAGTCATACGGCCTGTCCTTTCCGCGTATAGATATGCTGTAAAGGCAAACGCGAAAAGAGGAGGCACATCTATGACCGAAGCAATGCAGGTAAAAATAGCAGAACCCGCGCACAAACTCACGCTCGATTCGCGCGCGCGGCTGTCGATGACAGGCGTGCTTGAGGTCGAGAGTTTTGACGATACCGCGGTCGTTCTGCGCACGACGCGCGGAACGCTTATCGTGCGCGGCGCCGGACTGCATCTGCAGCAGCTTTCGCTCGATGGCGGGCAGGTGCTCATCGACGGAACGGTCGACTCGCTCGTCTATGAGGACGAAGCGCCAACAGGCGGCTTCTTCGCGCGGCTGTTTGGCTGATGGAACTGCCCGTATCGATGCAGGCCGCGCAATTTGGTCTGTCCTGTCTGCTCGGCCTATTTTTAGGAGTTTTCTACGATTTTCTGCGCGCCTTGCGGCACAAGCGCGTAAGGCTCACGCATTGGCTTGACGCGCTGTTTGGCTGTGGCGCACTGGTATGCTTGCTGCTCGCGGCGCTTTATATCGGAAATGGGCTGTTTCGCCTATTTTTCTTTGTCGGCCTATTCCTTGGCGCGGTTTTGTATTTTTTGCTGATTTCTAAATTCGTTCTGCGCGGTTTTGGCTATTTTTGGACTGCTGTTGGGCGGATTTTCCACCTTTTTGCCGCGCCTTTGAAATATTTTTTCAAAAACCTGCGCATTTTTTGCAAAAATCTCTTTGCAAGCGGAAAAAAATGCGTTACAATATTGCGTAAGATAGTACGCAAGAAAAAACGGAAGCATTTTGCCGAAAGGAGTGCCAAACACGATGAAATTTGTCAAATCTTCGCTGCTCGTGAAGCTGGTGATCCTGATTCTGGTGGTGTATGCTACCGTTACCCTGGTGTCTCTGCGCGCGCAAATTTCGGAGAAAAACGAAGAAGCGGCTCGTCTTACGTCGAGCATCGCCGCGGCAGAGCAGGAAAATGAGCGCCTGACCGACGCGATTGCCAATGTCGATACGGACGCAGGCATCGAGGCGATTGCGCGCGAAAAACTGGGTATGGTGTCGGAAAACGAGGTCGTTTTTGTCGACGTCAGCGACTAAAGTTCGAAATTTGGGGGCTATATGGAGCACACGGTAGGGGAAATTCTGGAAGGCAAGGTCAAGAGCCTGACCAAGTTCGGCGCGTTCGTCACATTTGATGACGGTTCGACGGGAATGGTGCACATCTCGGAAATTGCCCACACATTCGTCAGCGATATCCGTCAGCACCTGACCGAAGGCGACACGGTCAAGGTCATGGTCATCGGCGTTGACGACAAAAAAATCAATCTTCCGATCAAGCGCACACAGCCGCAGAGCCGAGCGGATCGACCGCAGCGGTCAGAATTTGACCGAAAGCCGCACAACCGTCCGAGCTTCGACAGAAAACCTGCCGACGCGGCATCCTCTGCGCCGCAGAAAGCGTCCTTTGACGACATGCTCAAGCAGTTTATGAGCGAATCTGACAGCAAGATGTCCTCGATTCGCCAGTATCAGGACCACAAGACCAAGACGCGCAGGCGCTGATACTGCGGTTTTTTACAAAAAAATACGCGTCCTTTTTGCGAAAAAGGGCGCGTTTTTCTTGATTTTTGCTTCATTTTCCATGCGTTTTTTGCACAGGAGTTGCACAAGTTGGAGGTTTCTATGAAAAAGGTTGTCGTGACAGGCGGAAGCCGCGGCATTGGCGCGGAAATTGTGCGCCTGTTTGCCGCGCGCGGCGATAGCGTCACATTTTTATATGAAAAGAACCACGATGCCGCCGCAAAGGTCGCGCAGGAAACGGGCGCGCGCGCCATCTGCTGCGATGTGGCGGATGAGGCGGCGGTGCAGGCGGCCTTCGCGCAAATCGGCGAGGTGGACGTGCTGGTCAACAACGCGGGCATCTGCCATTATGGGCTGATCTCGCAAATCACGCCTGAGGCGTGGCGGCGGCTGTTTGCGGTCAATGTCGACGGCGCGTTTTTCTGCACAAGGGCGGCTCTGCCGTCGATGCTTCAAAAGCAGGCGGGCTGTATTGTAAATGTTGCTTCGATGTGGGGACAGGTCGGCGCTTCGTGCGAGGTCGGCTATTCCGCGACCAAAGGCGCTATCATCGCCATGAGCAAAGCCTTGGCGCAGGAACTTGGCCCGTCGGGCATTTGCGTCAACGCTGTAGCACCGGGCGTGATTCTGACTGACATGTGCGCAAATGTCGCGCAGGAGAGCATGGACGCGCTGTGCGAACAGACGCCCATCGGGCGGCACGGCACGCCGCAGGATGTGGCGCAGGCGATTGCCTACTGCGTCGATGCGCCGTTCTTCACAGGACAGGTGCTTGCCGTCAACGGCGGGTTTGTAATTACTTGAAAAA
>JAZUCN010000208.1:0-3525 GCA_045639205.1 Oscillospiraceae bacterium
AAAATATGCTTTGGTGAAGCGGAAATTCTCATCGAGGTACGCGCGAAGCTCCATCAGCCAATCATAGCCGCCTGCATAAGCAGCCTGCGCGGCGGTAATGGAGGGGGGATTTTCATCCGCGGAATAAATCGCTTGCCACGCCTCGCGCAAAGCCTTGTCGGGGATGATGAGATTGCAAAACTGCAGACCTGCAACATTAAAAGTTTTGCTCGGCGCCATGCAGGTAACAATGCGCGTTTCTTTGGGGAAAAGGCTCGCAAGCGGAATATGCCGCGTGCCTGTGCGCAGAAGGTCGCAGTGAATCTCGTCAGAAAGAATCGTAAGACCGTGCTTGAGACAAATTTCGCCAACGCGGCGCAGTTCTTCTTCCGTCCAGACTCTGCCTGTCGGGTTGTGCGGGTTGCAGAAAATGCAAAGAATGGTGTCGGGGTCAGCCGCCTTTTTCTCAAAATCTTCGAAGTCAATGGTGAAATATCCGTTTTCATCACACAGAAGATCGGAGCAGACAAATTCTACATTGGCACCTCGCGCTGCACCTGCAGACGGCCCATAGGACGGCGCAAAAAAGAGTACCTTTTGATTTGGTTTACATAAAATTTTTGTCAATTCAAACAGCGCAGGAACGATGCCGTGGGAATAGCACAGTTCTTCGCGCGCAAATTCCCAGCCATACATGCGCCTGCACCAAGCGGAGAAAATGTCATAATATTCGCCGCCAAACATCTTGGTGTAGCCGAAAATGCCGTGATTGACACGCTCGTGCAGGGCATCAAGCACACAATCGGGCGCGGCAAATTCCATGTCGGCAACCCAAAAGCGACTTAATTCTGCATCTGCGACAGGCAGTTGCACATTGGGGTCATCGCCAAGCAGATAAGAGCGGAACCACTCGAGATTTGTGGCATTGGTATGCGTGCGGTCAATGATGCGGTCAAAGTTGGACATCATCAGTTCCTCCTTGGATGTTCTGTCTTTAGTATACATCGGGCAAAAACCCTCTGCAAGCGCAAAAAAGACCTGCCGAAGCAGGCCTTTTTTAGAATTCAGCATGCAGCCACGGGTTGTTGGGGTCGGGGTCAGTCGGATCCCAACCGCTCATGGGGCTGTTCGGGTCAATGTGAACGGCGGCAGGACGGCGGACGGGGATGGGCGCATCGTTGGAAATTTCAATCGCCGTGCCAAACGGGCAGTTATCATAAATCCACTTCGCGTGTTCAACCGAAAGGCGGATACAGCCAAGCGAGGCGGATTCGCCAAGTTTGTTATACTGTGCGGTTTTCAAATCGTCGGGTACAGGCATTTTGTACGGCACAGAGTGGAAGAGAATGTTGCCTGTGATGGCGGTAATGTACTGCCCGTAAACATAGCGGTAATCATCTTCCTTTGAGCCAAAAAGCGTGTGCCAGCGAAGCTTGTGTCCGACAAAGTATTTGCCGAGCGGTGTGCGCTCGCCACCTGTAGAGCACAGGAACGCATTTTGAAGCAGGCTGTATGTACCGTCCTCCGCGATTGCGTAAATGAGTACGATGTTCTCATCGCGGTTGATGACGATGCGGTACGGATAGGTCAGCGAAGCCATGCGCTGATAATGCTCGGGGGGATAATTTTCCATGTGCATCACACCATCTGCGCGGATTTCATAATCGCCCCAGCGGATGACGGCGGTGATGATGGATGTATCAGGCATATCTGCCGAGAAGGTTGTCGTGAAACTGCAGACCGCCATCGCGCCGCGGCGCATGGTAAAGTTCTGCACAGACTCGACAGGGATGCCGTCGCGCAGCCATGTAATCGAGCAGGTACGGAAGTAATTGTCTGGCAGGTCTGGGAAAGTCAAAACAGCCGCGGCCGTCGGCTCGGAAGGCGAGGCGGTCTGCACCTGCAGGACGGGTCTAATATAGCCGTCAGGCAAGCCATCTCGTGCAGATGCGCTCGTATAGAACAGAACGCACAGCAAAAGCGGCAGAAAAATACGAATGAAAGACTTCATAGAAACTCCTATAATAACGACAGGGGATGAACAGTTCCATTATATACTGACAAGATACAAAAACACAACAGTGGATTTTTGATTTCTGCCTGTGTATAATAAAATTTAAGAATTGACAGATTTCGGAGGAAAAACAATGTACCCGAAAAGACGCCCCAAGACGGACCGCGAGCGCTTCATCGACGCGTTTAAGAAAAAGGTCGGCACCACGCCCGAGGCATATATCGCGCGCAAGCTTGCCTTTGGCACGGACGAGGCAGAACTGCGCAAACTCTATGACATGCTGGCAATCGAAATTGCCCAGAAGGCACATTGCACAGCGCTGAAATACGATATGCTGGGGCGGGAGGCAAAGCATGCGAAAAAACTATAAGATGACGCTTTCCTATGACGGTGCGCGCTATTACGGTTGGGAGCACCAGCCCGACCGCGATACCATTCAGGGAAAACTCGAGCAGGTTTTGTCGAGAATGTGCGATGTGCCTGTGGATGTCATCGGCGCAGGACGCACCGACGCGGGCGTTCACGCCAAAGCGATGGTCGCAAACGCCGTGATGGACACGGCGCTTTCACCCGATGAGATTTGCGCGTACATGAACCGCTACCTGCCCGAGGATATCTGCGTTGCCGAGGTACGCGAGGCATCCGAGCGCTTCCACGCGCGCTATAAGGCAGTGGGAAAAACATATTGCTATACCTGCTATGTTGGCGATACCAAGCCCGTGTTCAACCGAAAATACGTTTGGACACTGGATTTTAAGCCCGATATTGCCGCCATGCAGGAAGCCGCGCAGATTCTGCAGGGACAGCACGATTTTAAGAGCTTTAGCAGCAATCCGCAGATGAAAAAATCTACTGTGCGCATCGTCGACACCATCGAGGTCGTGCGCAAGAAGGATTATTTGTACTTCAATTTCCATGGTACGGGATTTTTGCAGAATATGGTGCGCATTCTGGTTGGCACGCTCCTCGATGTCGGCAAGGGCAAACTCACCCCACAGCAGGTGTATGACATCATGGAAGCCAAAGACCGCAAACTCGCAGGCCCGACCGCCCCGCCGCAGGGACTTTGTTTGGTCAAAGTGAATTATTAAAAAAAGAGATGGCGTCTGCCATCTCTTTTTTTATAGCATCACGATTTCGACAACTGTGAGCACATTCTCATCAATGGTAAAGCGCACGTCGCGTCCGCAGAATTCAAAGCCATAGCGGCGCGTGGGGTCGTGCTGATAACCGGGCTTCGGATTGAGCGAGAGCACGCGGATGAGCGCGTGCAGTTTTTCTTCGGGAATCATGCGTTTAAGCTCTTCGGGGAAGATGACCTGCAGGGGCGTATTGTCAATTGACTCGGTAAAACCGCCCGTTGCGTCGGGTCGGCAGTCAGCATAGGGAAGATAAGGCTTGATGTCATAGATGGGCGTGTTGTCCACAAGGTCTGCGCCCGCGACATGAAGCACAGGTCCAAGTTTCTCATCCATCTGCACGCGCAGGAGTTTGACACTGGAAAGCCCAATGGGATTCGGGCGGAAGGGCGA
>JAZUCN010000209.1:0-7268 GCA_045639205.1 Oscillospiraceae bacterium
CCGCGCGGATATACGCTGTCTTCATAGATGCCTGCAGGACCGCCTGTTGCCCAGACGATGTTTTCGCACCAGAAAGCCGTAAATGTCGGGTGCTCGCTATCCGCTCCAAGGTCAAGCGCAAGAATGCCGACAGCGCGCTCGCCGTCTTTGAGAATCTGCACTGCCATCATGCGGTCATAGATTTTCACGCCCGCATCACGCACTGCTTTCTCCAAACACTCGGTCATCAGTTTCGATGTCAAAGGACCTGCCGAGGTTGCGCGTGCGCGCGTGTCATGGTCGGTCTGATAGCCGACATACTCGCCGAGGCGGTTGACGGGAAACGGCACGCCCAGTTCTGCAAGATTCAAGAAGCACGGAACGGAAAGCGCCGCCTCTGCATAGGCGATATCGCCGTCGACACAGCGCCCTGCAAACAAATCCTGCGCCATGGCGCGCGGACTGTCCGCATGCTCGCCGCAGAGGTTCATCTTGTAGTAGGTCTGCTTATCGGAGCCCGTGTTGCGCGAGGTTCCCATCGTGACGCCTTCGGTCAAAAGCGCGACATCGTCGATGCCGTAGCGCTTTAAGCGCAGTGCGGCGTTAAAGCCTGCCGCACCACTGCCGATAACGGCAGTATGCAAGCGCGCAACGGACGCCGCCGCGTATTTTCCCTGCAACTGCATCATCGTTTCTCCTTACAGTCTCTTGAGGTGGAAGCCGCCATCGACATCAATGGACTGGCCTGTGGTATATTTGAGTGCGCCGTTGCAGAGTACATAAACCGCCTCTGCAATGTCTTCGGGCTTGCCCCAACGCGGAATCGGAAGCAAACCGCCCGCAATGAGATTATCGTACTTTTCCTGCACCTTGGCGGTCATGTCGGTCGCGATGATGCCGGGGCGCACTTCGTTGACGGGAATGCTCTCGCCTGCCAAACGGTCTGCAAAGAGCTTGGTGATCATCGAAACGCCTGCCTTCGACACGCAGTATTCTCCGCGATTGACAGATGTTGCATACGCCGAAAGCGAGGAGATGTTGACGATATAGCCGCGCTGACCGTGCTCGTCGGGTTCCTGCTTGACCATGCGGTTTGCAACCGCCTGCGTGAGGAACATCGTGCTCTTGGTGTTCACATCCATCACGCGGTCGTAACTCTCTTCGGTCATCTCGAGCAGATCCATGCGCACCTTCGGCGCGATACCCGCGACGTTGACGAGCACATCAATGCGTGCAAACTGTTCTGCGGTCTTCATGACCTTTTCGCGGCCTTCGCTTGTTCCGAGGTCTGCGCACACGCACACCACGTCCTCGCCATAGGGAACAAAGCGTTCTGCTTTCGATGCGGTGTTGATGCACGCGAGGATGCGGTAGTTGTTATCGAGAAGTTTCTGTACGGTGGCAAAGCCAATACCGCCAGCCGCGCCCGTTACGATTGCTGTCTTTTTCATTTTGTGCTCCTTACTTCTTCAGAACATACTGCTGATACAGGGGCTTATAGACTTCCTGGTCGCGCACCACACAGCCTGTCGTGCCGCCTGCGCGCATGAGCTCGGTGCACATGCTGCAGGTCATGCAGATCTGCTTGGGATCGAGTTTTTTGCCCGCGCAAATGTCAGCCGCCACGTTGGGATACGCAAACGACTCGCGTCCGAATCCTGCGAACGAGAACCAACCCTGCTCGATGCAGGCGGCAACCACATCGGGTGCGTTTGCGCCGAGGTAGCTAATACCCGAGCAGATGACGGGGATTCTGCCATGGAGCGAAGCCGTCACTTCACGCGTGCCGGTGAGCATCCGCTCGACACCTGCCATCGGCTCTTCGGGCGGCACATATCCGCCGCGCTTATAGGGTCTGTTGACATGGGGATTGAAGTAGGGGTTGCCCATGGTGATGTTGAGCAGTCTGAGACCGTTGTCCGCCAAATCGTTTGCCAGACGGCATGCCTCGGTAAAATCGGGCTCGATACCGCAGCCGGGATTAACGCCGAAGCCGTACGGATACTCGAAGCCGTCATAGGCGTTCATGCGGCTGGTGATGATGAAGTCGGAAGAGCAGGCCTCTGCCGCACCCTTGACCGCTTCGCGCACAAGGCGGGTACGATTTTCGTAACTGCCGCCGTACTTGCCCTCGCGCGTGTAGGCAGAGAGCAGTTCGCACAGCAGGTAGCGGTGACAGCACTTGATGTCCGCCGCGTCAAAGCCGCACGCCTCTGCCATCTGCGCGCCGTTTACCAGCGCATCGCGCAGAGAATCAAGATAATCGTCACTCAAAATACGGTCAGAGGAAATGGGGTTGTCCTTTTCGAAAATGGGGTTGTTGTAGGCAATCAGAGGAGCGGGTACGCCCTCGGGCTTGCTGTAACGGCCCGAGTGTGTCAGCTGAATGGCAACAAACGGCTCAAAGCCATGCTCGCGCATGGTGGTGGTCTTAATCAGCTCGCAAAGACGCGCAAAATCGTCCTTGGTGTTCTCGTCAATGTAAAGCTGGCGCGGATTGGCTCTGCCTTCTTTCTTGACCGCCGTTGCCTCGACCCAGATGATGCCGGGGCCACCTGCGGCAAAGCGCTCGTAGCGGCGGATGGTCAGTTCGTCGGGCGAACCTGCCGCTGTGCCGTCACAGCCTTCCATGGCCTGATAGGCGATGCGGTTATGTACGGTCTTGCCCGCAACCTGCATGGGCGAAGCAAGCACGGACCAATCCTCGGTATGGGGAAGTACGCCATAGACATTCTGTTTTTCTGCTGACATGTTAGTTTCTCCCTCCGCAAAATTCTTCGCGCATCGGCACAAAAGAAAAAGTTGTGGCATTTTCTTATTAGTTATTGTATAATTTTCTCAGGAACTTGGCTATATCGTAACAGTTCAAGATTATGTAAAAATTGCACTCAGGAGACTTTTTTCCATGTCCTGTATCGAGTCTATCACACATCATATCGGTCCGCAGGTATTGCAAACACATTGGCATCGGACAAACCTGCTGATTTTTGTCCATCATGGCAACGCGGATTTGCAGGTCGCAGACAAGTTTTATCATATTGACCGTCCTTCCCTGCTGTTTATCGGGCATCTGGAAAAGCACAATTTCATCCGGATGGATGAGAACTACGCGCGCTATGCGGTGCATATCGCGCCTGCCGCGGCAAATGTGCAGCTCAAAGACAGCACAAGGCTTTTGTCGCTGTTTATGAACCGCTCGGAAAATGTGAGCCACGTGCTGGACGTTTCCAACATTGCCCCACAGCTGGGGCTTCTGTTTTCGCTTCTTTATGAGGAAAAGCGCATCGGAGACTTCCCCGACGGACAGACCGCGCTTTTGCAGAGCATCCTTCAGCTTGCCTATCGAAGCGCGCCCGAGAGCTTCCACGCCAGCCAAATGCAGCCGCTGACAAACACCGTCAGACGTATCCAGCGCAGATTCGACGAAAATCCGGCAGATGAAGCAAGCCTTGCAGACCTGGCACAGGAATACCACCTGAGCGTGTCTTATCTGACGCACAGCTTTAAGCAGGCAACGGGCTACAGCATCGGCCATTACCGCTTGCTGTGCAGGCTCTCCGCCGCCAAGCAGCTGCTCATCGAAACAGACCTCCCCGTCAGTGTCATCAGCAGTCGCTGCGGCTTTGCGGACTTGAGTAATTTCAGTCGATATTTCCGCAGAGATGCCGGCTGTTCTCCGTCAGATTTCCGCAAAAAGAGAACTTTTGAACACAAAACAACAGACACGGATTGAGTCCAATCCGTGTCTGTTTTTCTTATTCGATTACGAAGAGATTGCTCTCAAAATCCGCGGGAAAGCGAAGCGTTTCATCCTTGCCCAAACCATGAAAACGCGGTGGCATGGCAATACCGGCGGCGAACGCCGCGCCCGTTGCGCGCGCCTGCCATTCGGGCTGGATGCCCGCGCGGCTTGTCAATGTGTAAACTTTGTCCTTCTGCAAACCCTTGACGCGGAGCACTTCGTATTCCGGCGCGGCATGTACCAGGCGGTGGAACACGCCGAGGATCGTCGTTTCCCCATCGCTTACCTGCCAGCTTTCGGTGTCTGCGGGCGTTTCGATGCGGCGGAATGTTCCAAACTGCAAAAGCGCGCGGTGTTCCTTATAGAACGCGATTTGTCTACGGATTTCCTCTTTTTCTGCATCACCGAGTTCGGCAAGGTCAAGTTCATAACCCAAAGCGGCAAAACTTGCCACACAGCCGCGCGTGCTAAGCGGCGTGAGCCTGCCCGTATACCCCTGCGGCGCATGCGAAACATTCGCGCCCACCACGCACTGCGGATAGAGCATCGAATATGCGCTTTGGATATCGAGGCGGTCAATGGGGTCGGTATCGTCCGAACTCCAAACCTGTGCGGAATAACGGAGCATGCCGAGGTCAAAACGGCTCCCGCCTGCGGCACTGCTCAAAAGCAAAACCTGCGGTCTTGGCGCAAAAATACGGTGCAGAACTTCGTAAAGGCCAAGCACGCACGCATGCGCCTTATCACCAAGCGCCGTCGAGTGGCGGTTCATGTCCCACTTAACACAGCCAGCACCAGTTTTGTCGATAATCTCACCCACAGTTTTGACAATGTGTTCGCGCACCTGCGGCAGGCTCAAATCGAGCACAAGAGTATGGCGGCCGACAACGGGATGCATGTCGGGCTCGGTCAGTACCCAATCGGGATGCGCGCGGTAAAGGTCGCTGTCGGGATTGACATTTTCGGGCTCAAGCCAAATGCCAAAATCAATGCCGCATGCACGCACATCATCGGCAAGCTTTTCGATGCCCTCGGGCAGTTTTTCGGGGTCGGCGGTAAAATCACCGAGGTCTGCCCAATCACGTTTACCCTTTCGGAACCAGCCGTCATCAAGCACAAACAGTTCACAGCCAAGGTCTGCCGCCTGCTTGGCAAGGCGCACAACACGCTCTGCGTGTACATCAAAGCCGCAGCCTTCCCAACTGTCAAAGAGCACAGGCCGCTCTTTCTTCCGCCATGCTTTCGGCAAAATATGCCCGCGGATAAACTCGTGCATTGCCTCGCTCACGCCGCCAAAGCCGCGCGAGGAATGGCAAAGTACCGCCTCGGGCGTTTCAAAGCAGTCGCCTGAAGCGAGTGTATGGACAAAATGGTCGGGCGAGATGCCCTGCACCACGCGCGTGAGTCCTTGGTTCGTGCGCTGAACGCTTGCGTAATGGTTACCCGAGTAGATAAGGTTAAAACCATAGACCTTGCCGTGGTCTTCCGAAGCGCCTGCCTCATGGAGCAGGAAGCCGGGATTGTGATGGTGCGACGAGGTTCCCGTGGCGCTTTCATTGACCAGTTTTGCACCATTTGCAGGCATCGTATGGCGGTGCATTTCAGACAGCCACGCGCCATCAAAGGTCGTCATCTCGAAATTGCCCAGCATATCCATGCAAGTGCTGAGCAGGCGGCGCACGGTGATATCGTCCGCGCCATCGTTGCACAAAACCGCGCGGCGCGTGAGCACCTGCGGATAGACCGTCCAATAAAGAAGCAGGCGCAAATCGCCCATCTTCAAGGTGATTTCCAACGTGCGCAAAGCGCCTGTCGGCTGAGGAAGCGTGCTCTTCATCGGCACGCCGCCGTCTAAAATGCGATAGCTGTCATAACGGAAATCCGTCGCAATGGGCATGCCGTTTTTTGCCAAATCAATGGGCGCGTCGCGGAAATCGCCGCGTCCGTGCCCGCTCCATTCCAAAGCCGTATAATCCAGACAACTCGAAGCGTCTGTTTCATTGTAACGAACGACTGTGCCCCAGCCATTGCCTGCGCGAAGCGCCATCGCCTCGGCATCTTCGATAGAAACAGGCTCACCAAAATGCAGGTGCTCGAGGTGTCCATACGGACTCACGCGCATCAGATACGACCAGTTATCCGTGCGCAGTAAAAATGTACCGTTTTTTTCAAAAATCATGTTTCTTCCTCCTGTTTTGCCTCTTCCTGTATCGCCTCGACTTTGTCAAAAATCTTGCAGTACAGGGCGCTGTTGAGATAAATCGGCAGGCTGATACCAACAGCAAGAACCACGATAAATGCCTCTGCCACAAGCAGAAACAGTCCGACAGGAAGAAGTGTCACAATGAGCATGGCAAAGGTGCTCGGCAGATACGCGACGGTCATCGTCGCGGCGTTTTTCAGCGTGTGGCGAAGCTTATTTTCATAGCGCGCGATGAGCGGATACAGCCACATGGAAATCAGGCAAAGCGCGAGCGCCAGCACAACGAGCACCACCTGCGCGACATCCGTGATCATCCAGTCAAGTTGCGTGCAGATGTAGTAGTCAGAAATAAAGAACACGACAACCGCTACAAAAATCAGCCAAACAAGGGTTGCCTGCTTGAAATTGTCGACAAATGCTTCAAAAAAATTCGCAGAAACATGTCCCTCATCACGGCGCAGACGCACCGCCGCGCTGTGTGCGGCAGACAGCGACGCACCAATAGTGAAAAGCGGAATACAGCAAAGAATCGTCAACATATTCAAAAGAATCAAATTCATACCCAAACGCACAAAGCGCATCGCAGGGCTGTCGTAACCGAAAATTTTACCCAAAACAGAGGTCTCCTCTCGCCGCCCGCACACGGCGGACGCACAATCTTTCCAAATAATTTTACACGCTTTTCCGCCTGTCCGCAAGAGGCTGTGCCGTTTTGCGCCGATATTTGCAAAATTACGGAATATTTTTGAAAAACAATTTACTTCTTCTGTGAATTGCTCTATAATATGTACTAGTTTTTATAATCAACTATTTTCACCTTTTTAGGGGAGTGTCTGCATTATGACAAAACACAGACTCGACACATATGAGTATCTGCTTAAAAACGCCAATCACGGCGCATGGGCAGACCGCATTCTTGCAGAACTCGGCTATCTGTTGGAGATCTCCGCTCTTGACAATAATTCCCTGGATGCTCGTTTGGAAGCAGAACTTTGCAAACTGCGTGATGCTTACAAGGAAAACGGCGTCATTTCCAAGCAGGATGTACTGGCAGCAGAAGAATCCCTTGCCGACCTCGGCGAACTTGCCAAGTCGTATGATACCACCTGTGTGGCGCATGCACATATCGATATGAACTGGATGTGGGGTTATCACGAAACCGCCGCACTGACTGTTGACACGTTCCGCACGATGCTCAAACTCATGGACGAGTATCCCGAGTTCACCTTCTCGCAGTCGCAGGCATCGACCTTCCGCATCATCGAACAGCACTATCCCGAAATGCTCGAGCAGATTCGTCAGCGTGTCAAAGAAGGCCGCTGGGAACTGACGGCATCGACTTGG
>JAZUCN010000210.1:0-2295 GCA_045639205.1 Oscillospiraceae bacterium
CTTCTACTCCAGCTACACAGGCGAAAATCAGTCCGTTCTGACAAACAAAGACAAGAAAGTCGTCCTCGGTGCGGGTCCCATCCGTATCGGCCAGGGCGTAGAATTTGACTATTCCACCGTCCACGCCGTTACGACCATCAAAAACTCCGGTTTCGAGGCCATCATCATCAACAACAACCCCGAAACCGTCTCCACCGACTACACCACGGCAGACAAGCTCTACTTTGAGCCGCTGACACCCGAAGATGTCATGAATGTCATGGAGTTTGAAGGTGCAACGGATGCCATCGCCTCGCTCGGCGGTCAGACTGCCATCAACCTGGCAGAACCGCTCTACAAGCGCGGTGTGAACATCATCGGCACCGACGTTGCCGCTATCGACCGCGCGGAAAACCGCGACTCGTTTGAAAAACTGCTGGCAGAGCTGAACATCCCCCAGCCGAAGGGCACTGCTGTCACCAACATTGAAGACGGCGTTGCCGCGGCGGCGCGCATTGGCTACCCCGTCCTCGTGCGTCCGAGCTTCGTTCTCGGTGGCCGCGCGATGGAAATCGTCGCAAACGAAAAAATGCTCCGTCACTACCTCAAGACCGCGGTCGAGGTCGATGTAGACAAGCCCGTCCTCGTTGACAAGTACATCTCCGGCCGCGAGGTCGAGGTCGATGCCATCTGCGATGGCCGCGACGTCTTCATCCCCGGCATCATGGAACTTGTCGAGCGCACAGGCGTGCACTCGGGCGACTCCATCAGCGTCTACCCCTCCTTCTCCATCTCGGGCAAGGTCAAGGGCAAGATTCTGACCTATGCAAAGAAACTCGGTCTTGGCATCGGCATCGTCGGTCTTTACAACATCCAGTTCATCGTCGATAACGATGAAAACGTTTACATCATCGAGGTCAATCCGCGCTCGTCGCGTACTGTCCCCTTCCTCTCGAAGGCAACGGGTTACTCGCTTGCCGATATCGCAACCGAAGTCATCCTCGGCCGCTCTCTCAAGGAGCAGGGCATCTTTGACCTGTATCCCGAGGAGAAAAAGCGTTGGTATGTCAAAGCGCCTGTCTTCTCCTTCCACAAACTGCGCGGCATGGACACCTATCTCTCGCCCGAGATGAAGTCCACGGGCGAAGCAATCGGCTACGATGACAGACTCCACCGCGCGCTGTATAAGGCCATGCAGGCCGCAGGTATCCGCCTGCAGAACTACGGCACCGTTGTCGTTACCCTGGCTGATGAAGACAAGCAGGAAGCACTTCCGCTCGTGCGCCGTTTCTACGATATGGGCTTCAATATCGAAGCAACCGTCGGCACGGCCAACTTCCTTCGCGAAAACGGCATCCGCACGCGTCTTCGCGGCAAACTCTCCGAGGGTAGTGAAGAAATCCTCGACTCCATCCGCGCAGGCTATGTCAGTTATGTCATCAACACCCGCGCAATTCTCTCGGGCGTGCACTATGAAGACGGTGTTGCCATTCGCCGCTGTGCGGTAGAAAACGGCGTGACCACTTTCACTTCGCTCGATACCGTCCGCATGGTGCTCGATGTTCTCGAAGAAATCACCAACAAAATTTCCACCATCGATGCGTAAAGGAGCCATCATGAAGCAAATACTCATGACGATCCGCTCGAACCGTCCCCTGACCGATTGCGTCTGGGAGATGGTCCTGTGCGGCGACACCTCTGCGATCACTGCGCCCGGTCAATTCATCAACATCAAACTCGACGGTCTGTTCCTGCGTCGCCCGATTTCCGTGTGCGATTGGGACGACTCGTCCATCACCATCATCTATAAGGTCGTCGGCGAAGGCACAGAAGCTATGACCCGCCTGCACGAAGACGATACGCTCGATGTGCTCGTCGGTCTTGGAAACGGCTTTGACATCGAAAAATGTCATGACCGCACCCTCGTTGTCGGCGGCGGTGTCGGCGTTCCTCCGATGTATGGCCTTGCCAAGCGCCTGAAAGCCGCAGGCAAGACGCCTGTTGCCATCCTTGGTTTTAACACCAAAAACGAAGTGTTCTATGAAGAGCAGTTCCGCGCACTTGGTGTAGATACCATCATCGCAACCGCTGACGGCAGTTACGGAGAAAAGGGCTTTGTCACCAATGTACTTCCCGCGCAGTATGATTACTTGTGCGCCTGCGGCCCGATGCCGATGCTCAAGGCAATTTACAATACATCAACCGTCAGTGGTCAGTACAGTTTTGAAGAACGTATGGGCTGCGGTTTCGGTGCCTGCATGGGTTGTTCATGCAAAACCAAATACGGCAACAAGCGAATCTGCAAAGACGGCCCCG
>JAZUCN010000211.1:0-2663 GCA_045639205.1 Oscillospiraceae bacterium
CGACCTCTTCCGCGGCTTTATCGTCGCGCAGGCAGGCGTCAGTTACGGCGCATACGGCATCGGTGAAAAGCCCAGAATCTACGGCTGGGAAAAGAATTTGGCAGACGTCGCGCTTTGGTCCTGCGTGGACGAAGCGCACCATATCTGGAAACTCAATGACCTGATTCTCGACAGCGGCACACTCGTCTTTAACGAGGGCGAGGCGCACTCGCGCAAACTCATCCCCACCTACAACCGCGAGGGGAAATTCGTCTGCCGCGACGATGAATCTCGCGTGTTTGACATGACACGCGAGATGACTTGCGACCTGGATTTGTTCTGCCGCTATGAAGAGCGGATGGACCTGCGTCCGAGCAAGGGCGAGGATTTCCCCGTCCCGATGATTGATGATAACAGCTTTGGAGAACTCTATCTTCGCTGTGACAAGGGCAACCCCGGCGAGGTTTTCTCGTCCATTGAAGCGCTCCCGAAGCGCAATATGTTCCAGATTGGCTCAAAAAACAATGTCACCATTGACAATCTGTGCCTAAAATACATCGGCGCGCACGCCATTGGCGCAGGAGGCCTTTACATTGAAGGTTTGCATGTGAGCAACTGCGAAATCGGTTGGGTCGGCGGCAGTATCCAGCACTATCTCGGTACAGACCCGAACTACCCCGAAGGCGGTCGCGGCACGGTCACCCGTTATGGTAACGGCGTGGAAATCTATGGCGGATGCGGCGATTATATCGTCGATAACTGCTGGATTTATCAGATTTACGATGCAGGTATCACCCACCAGATTACCACCAACACCCCCCGCGCGATGGAAAACATCCGTTATACCAATAACCTGCTTGAGTATTGCGTGTACTCCATCGAGTACTTCCTCAATACCATCGGCGAAACGGGCAGTTATATGCGCGATATCGTGATTGAGAACAACATCATGCGCAAATCGGGCTATGGCTGGGGTCAGCAAAGACATAATCAACACACGCCCGCGCACATCAAGGGCTGGAGTTTTGCAAACCCCGCCAGCGATTTCCATATCCGAGGCAACTATTTTGACCGCGCGGCATACCGCATGCTGCACACGGTTGCGCTGGAGGAGGCGAGCTGCCCCGTCTACTCGGGCAACACCTACATCCAGTACAAGGGCAACATGATTGGCAAACGCGGCGGTAACCGCGACGGCGAACCTGCCGATGTCGTTTTCGATGAAAACGCAGCACAGACCCTGCGCGAGGTCTTCCAAGAAGAAAACCCCACGGTCTGTTTTGCAGAATAACCACAAAAAGCACGGCTCACCCGAGCCGTGCTTTTCGTGTCTGTGATGCGCAAAATTTACCGCAATTATCGGCAAAAACTGCGCGTAGCTGCTGACTATCAGAACTTTGCTCCGAAATTCATCTTCCTTTCTTGAAATGCTTGCATTTTTCTGCATATTTTACTAATATATAGCAAAGGAAGTGAGAAGAATATGCGCGAAAAGATGGCACAGCGCGTTACGCTGCGCGATATTGCAGATGCAACGGGTTATTCCGTCAACACGATATCGAAAGCCCTGCGTGATATGCCGGATTTGTCTGCTCAGACAAAAGAGACGATCCGCAAAACCGCACATGCCATGGGCTACGTCATAAACGACATGGCGAGCGCTTTGCGTAGTGGCTATTCAGGCGTTTTGGCGCTCATCATCAACGACATTTCCAACCCCTTCTTCGGCATTCTCTGCAAGGAGATTGAACAGCAGGCGGCAAAGTATCATTATACGGTCATCGTGCTCAATACAGAAGAACAGGAAGAACGCGAGGAGCAGGCAATCCGCACCGCGCTTTCAAAAAATGTGGACGGCGTTCTGATTTCTCCGTGTCAGCAGCGGACAAAAGGGATAGAACTGCTGCAGCAATGGAAAAAGCCCTGCGTGCTCGTTGGCCGTTATTTCCCCGATTTTCTGACCGACGCTGTTCTCTTCGATGACGAAAACGGCGGCTATTTGGCGGGCAAGCATCTGATCGAGCAAGGCTATCGCCGCATTCTCATGCTCAACACGCCGCAGACTTCCTGCTCGGCAGGCCGCGCACGCGGATTCCAAAAAGCCATGGAAGAGGCCGACGTGGCGAGTAAAATCGTCACACTGGACAGCCCCTTGGGCGGCGTTTCAAAGGTGCTCCGGCAGGAAGCCGCGCAGTTCCGCTTTGATGCGATTTTTGCCTTCAGCGACCTGCTGGCTTTGGAGGCTATATCTTGTCTGCAGCAAATGGGTATCGACCCTAGCACGGTCGGCATTGCCGGTTTTGACGATATCCAGTCGCGGTTCGCTTTGCCGTATCCATTGACCTCTGTCAGTGCAGGAAAAGCCGCATTCGGAGAATCCCTGATCCAACTGCTGATGGGCCGCATCAACGGCACGATCGTCGAACCGCCCATTCAAAAGGTTCTCCCCACACAACTTGTTGTTCGAAGCAGTACGCCAAAGGCAGATATTTAATGGAATATAAAAAGAAAGACACCAAACGGTGTCTTTCTTTTTTGGTGCCGGTGGCCGGACTGCGACTCGCTTCGCTCGCTTGCATGCACTCCAGCGACCAATCGCGCGGCGCTGTCTCTTGCGCTCTTGGGCTGTCGTGGATCGAACCTCCGGTTCTCGTCCGAACGGCAAGGACCTTGCATGCCGGTGT
>JAZUCN010000212.1:0-4925 GCA_045639205.1 Oscillospiraceae bacterium
GATTCTCGTAGCCTTCGATAATCTCGCGCTCGATGCGATCTTCCAGTTCGATAACCACCTGATTGCGAATCGCCTTGCGCGTGAGCGCATTGTTCTTCGCGCGCGGAAATTTTGCGCGCAGTGCCGGGCGGATGGCAGGAATCACATCGTCAATAATGAGCATCGTGCCAAGCTCGCGGAAGGTCGAATCCTCGCTGCCGCCCGTCATTGTTCTGGTCGTCAGCGCGCGAATCACGCTGACCTTGCCGCCCATGCACTCAAGCGCCGTCACACCGCTTTTGACCAGTGCGTCATATTCCTCATCGGAATAAAGTTTGCTCACACCGCAAAGTCCCTGCAGTACCTGCCCATTGAGCGGCAGGGCAGGGTCTGCCTGATTGCAAAGCGCACCGGCCAGTGCCGCGGCGGCCATACAACCCCCTGCAGGTTCGGTTTCGTCGAGATAAACATCGGGCGCAAGCAAAACCATGCGCTCGGAATTGAGTTTCTCAGCACGCGCGGAAAGCTCCGCATCTGTCGGCTCATTCATACCGCAAAAGCCGATGCATTCGCCTTTCTGTACCGATGCCGCCTCAACCGCATCGCGAAGCGCCACCTGCACATCCTCATGGCTACTGCCAATCACGCACAGCGATGCCTGCTTTTCCGCAAACACCAGTTCAAACGCCGCCTGATATGCCTCTTTTGTGTCCTCAGCCACAGGGCAAACCAGCATCGTCCCTGCACCATTCTGCACAGCCAGTTTGATCATCTTGTCAAGCTGTGAGCCTTCGCCAAAGGTCTGCGTACCTGCAGGATATCCGTGGAGCGTGTAAAGACCGCTCTCGGCATCCGACAGCCCAATCAGCGCAATGATGCGCGCCGATGTGCCGCGCGCGCTGACGCTCGACGCATCATACTGCGAATACACGCCGGGGCGCTGATGATAAATCACACTCATCTTGCCTCTCCTTTTAACATAAAGTCCGTAAATTCTGTTTCTTCGCTGTTGCCGATGGCATATAAATACGCCTCTGCCTGCGCGAGAATTGTGCACACAAAGCAGTCCGTCTGCGCCTCATATTCGCAAGGCCCGACAGAAAACGCGTCCAATTTCACAGCGCCAATCTTTTCTGTCAGCACATGCAAAATCGCCGTCACCTGCTCCATGCACGCCTGTGCGCCAAGCTTGCGCGAGGCATAGGTCTGAATCGAAACCTCCGCCTCAAGTGCCTTGCCGTAAACAGGAAGCAAACCTCCGTCCTCCTGCTCACGCATGCCCAAATACGAATACACCACACCCGCTGTACTTTTTGCACTCTTCAGCCCCAACGCCGTCACAGGCGCGGTCAAATCGGGCATCTGCGCCTGCTGAAAACTCCGCACCGCGCGGATGCCGCCGTCGCGAAGCGCCGTGAGCAAAGCCTGCATCAAATGTTCCAAGCTTCCTCACCTCCGACCCTTCTTAAAAGTGCCCATGTATAAAGGGCTTCTGCCTGCAGACAGAGCTGTTCTGTTCTGCACACGCGATATTTTCTGCCATCACACTCGATGATATCATCCTGCATTGCCTGCGGCTGTGCAGGCCCGATATACAGATACCTGCCCGCCGGAATTTCTCCAAGCGCATCCACCGCCAGCTCTGCTGCCTGCTTGCCACGCTCGGTCACAGGCTGGATAAAGGCGCGGACGGCCTGTGCGCCGTCCGCATGGTAAATGGTCGCGTCGCTTCCATATCCGCACAAAATGTGCTCAATTCTGCGCTTCATCCGCGTACCCCCTGAAAGGAAAACCCGTTGACGCAATAAGGCGCCATAATTTGTTCTGCCTGCTGTTGCAGTTTGCACACCTGTGCATCAGATTTCTCTTTGACAGATACCTCTCCTGCCGAAAAAGACTGCGGCATCTTCGCCGCCTGTGCCGCAATCAAGTGGCTCGCCGCCACCATTGCGGCCGCGCAAATAAAACTCTCCGCGCAATCCTCCTGACGCACGCCCTTCTTCAGTCTTGCCGAAACTTCTGCCTCGGCGCAAAGGCACATACTGCGCAAAATCGTGCCGCCCGATTCATCTGACGGAGCAAAAAACGCCGCCATGGTGTATATTTCGTCCGTCAGTTTCATTTAAATCACCAGAACCTTTGCCGCCTCGGGCATAATCTTGCCAAAGCCCGAAATGGAGGTAATGGCCGCGCGCTCGAGCTGGCGGTCAATAAGCTTGTCGTATTCCACGCTGACTTCGCCCGCCTGCACCATTTCGAGCGCATAACGGCTGTCAAGACCGATGATCTTGCCGTCCTCGACACAAGAAGCGCGCAGAAGCTGAGCGCCAAGCGGGGTAGACAGTTCGCCCGTACCCTGGAAGTTCAGACCCGTCGCGGGATTCTGGAACTCAGGCAGATTCAGCATCTTGATCATCGAGCCATTACCCGTCAGGAACGTGTTGAGGGTGTACGGGTCAAACTGCGCCCAGAACTCGACCAGCTGCTGATACGAAAGCGTACCTGCCGTACCAGAAATCGGGCCCTTGCCAATGGTCAGAACTTCTGCGGCATTGTTGTTGCCGTCGCCGTTTACCAGTACATCAATAGCATCGTTCAGATGCATCTTCTGAATGTACGCACCGATTTGACGAAGCGTCACCGAGAACAAATCGAGCTTCTGGAAGCGGATTGCCTCATAGGAAGCCACCAACATGCGGCCGCGCTTGTTGAGCTTGATGAGATTGCTCTTGCTCTTGACCTCGGTCGCAGGAATGCTTGCGCCCTCTGCCACCTGCATGAGCTTCTTGTCCTCTTCCGATGCCGCCGTGTAAACACTTCTGTAATCCATCGAATCGATGGTCGTGGTCGTTGCCGTGATCTTCGGCAGAACATTGCTCTCTTCCATGCCCTGCTTGACCGCACGGGAAATATACTCAGGGAAGAGGACACTGCTCTCTGCCGTGCGGAAGAATTTTTCCACGGGGTCAGAATATGCGCCCTTGGCGCGGATATCAAATCGCTTGAGCTGACGCTGGAATGCATCCGTGCCTTCCAGTGCCGTACCCTTGTAATTTTCGCTGGGATCGAGAGTCTCCAGTACCTGCGTAAAGCTCTTGCCACTCTCGCGATACATGCCCTTTTCCAGTCTTACCGAATCAAAACCCATAATAGTCTCCTTTCTTCTTACAGGAACATGCCAACTGTGCCATCGGTCTCATCGACGCTGATGACCAGATAGCTTCTGCCGTTTTCATCCGCCTTCACGCCGCCCAGGCCGTCAGCCGAGAGCTTTGCGTAGCCAACCGCAGGCATTGCGCCCGAGCAGGGAAGCTGTACATAGCCGCCCATCAGTACCGATGCCGTACCGCCGCGAACCTGGGTGATCACGCCGCAAAACGCCTCGCCATCACCGCAAATATCCGCCGTTGCATTCTCGGATACCTTGCAGACCTTGCCTTCCTGCGCGGAGTCCCCGGCAAAAAAGGTCACATACTTTTCTCCGATTGCATCAAAAGAAATCGCCATTTTTTCTACCTCCTGAAATTTAAATCAGAAACGCGCTGTCACTTTCCAGCGCGATTTCCTGCTTTGTGTGAAGCTGACAGACAGGCGGATACATTGCCTGCGCCTTTTTCTGCAGCTGCTTCTTCACGCGCACAAGCTGCTCGCCATCCAGGCTGGAGACCATCTGCTTCCAAACCGCCTGTTCAGGTCCAATCTCCAGAAGCAACGCCAGCTTCACCGCCTCTTCTTCCAGCTCCGCGCGATACATTCTGCCGAGTTTTGCCTCCTGGTCCAGCTTCTTCTCATCCGCCTGCGACATGCCCATTTGCTTGAGCACGCCCGCATGCTTCTGCGCAGGCACGGCAACAAAAGAAAACTCATACGCATCAATCGGCTCGCACAACACCGCCACGCAGACCTCCGCACCATAGCGCTCACCCTTGCGATGCTCGCATGTACCGTAGTCCGCGCCGCAGACCGAGCAGATGCTTCTTCCCATCGCGCAGCCAACCGACACCTCTTTCTTGATACCCGCCTCAATTTCGCGGATGACATCGAGCGTCTTGTCGCTGCGCAGAATATACGCCCACGCCTTGATGTAGGCCGCACCGTTTTCATATTCCACACCTGCGTCAAACACGCGCGCGGTCTGCTTCTCGCTCGACCATGCATGGTCGACGATGCCCGTCTTACCAATAAACATCACGGCAAGCGGTGCTAAGGCATCGGTCAAAAACCTCTCATAGTCGCGGTCAATCTGGTCATCGCAAAGGCGCACCGAGAAGATATAAACATCCTCCTTTGCCATCGGCGACTTTGCCTGCAGATTGATTTTCTCCAACTGCGCATCGCTCGGCACACCTGCCGAGAGAATATCAGCCTGCTTTCGAACTTCCATCACGCTTCCTCCTTCTTCGCGCGCAACGCCTCCGCCTGCGCGCGGTAATATTCGCTTTTCGCCTCTTCTGCCGTATCCTGCAGAGAAATCTCATCCCAGACGATCTCCGCCTCACCGCCGAAGCCGTGCAGACGAAGCCACAACCTGCAAATCCGCTCAAGCATCGGCTGTACACTTCTGCGAATCGCCCACAGCTCCGAAGTCAGAAGATCCGCCTGCTGGCGGCTCATACGCTCAGTCGCCGACCAACTGAGCCCCAGCAAGAACGGGGGAAGCCCCGTCTTTGCAATCAGCTGCTCGAGGATTTGACGCACTGGCACCTGCGAGTCCAGAATCTGTCCATCTGCGCCAATAACCTTGATCTGCACATCGCCAACGGCCACAAAATCGCGCACATCGCCCGAGCGGCTCTCGCGCATCGCCTGTGACCATTCCTTTGCCATCTGCGCCGCAGCAGACGGGTCAGGCGCACCCTCGCCGTCAGGCTTGTAAACCACCGAGTAGCGCACATTGCCCGCGCGCTCCCAGTTTGTCCCGATGGTGTTGTAGATCTTCAGCAGAA
>JAZUCN010000213.1:0-5926 GCA_045639205.1 Oscillospiraceae bacterium
CGATCTAGGAAACAACGTAGTCGCCGCAGGCGTGGATCATCGTTGCAGGGGGGTGAACCAGGTTGCCGATGGCAACGAGGATCGGGAACGCCAGTTCCATCTGCGTGGGGAAGAAAATCGAGCAGATGATGTACTCGCCGATGTAGCCGCCGCCGGGCACGCCCGACATACCGACCGAGGACAAAACCGCCACCAGCACCACAGGAATCAGCATGTTCCACGACAGATTCTGACCGAACACGCCCAAAACGAACGCGATCTTCAAAACGCAGGAGAAGCACGAGCCATCCATGTGCATCGTCGCGCCAAGCGGTAGGACCATATCCGAAACGTCCTTGGAAATACCCGTAGCCTCTGCTTCTTCCATGTTGGTCGGAATCGTCGCAACGGACGAGCAGGTGCCAAGCGAGACAACCGCGGGCTTGACAAGATGACGGAACATGACCTTGACGGCGCCCTTGCCGCCGCCAAACCATGCAAACAGGGGGAATGCGGTGATGAGATAGACGAAGCACAGCGGATAGTACAGGATCAGCGCGCGGCCGTAAGCCTCGGTAATCTGCGGGCCGTAAGCGGCAACGAGGTCTGCAAAAATCGCGAAAAACGCGACGGGTGCGTAGTAAGTAACGATTTTGACGAACTTGAGCATCACATTCGTCATGTCATTCAGGAACACTGCCACAGGCGTGCCCTTGCCGCCATTGAGATTGACCGCGAAACCAAAGAGAATCGAGAACACGATCAGCGGAAGCATCGCCTTGCGCGTGAGAAGTCCTACGAAATCCGATGCGGTAAAGAAGTTGACAATCATGTCACTCAGGCTTGCGTATTCGCCCATTTCTTCTGCGGGAATATCCTGCCATGCCGTCAGAACGGGCGGGAAAATCTTGACAAGCGCAAACATGATAACCGCGGCAATTGCGCCCGTGATCACAAACGTGCCAACCGTCACGCCCATGATTTTGCCCGCGCGGTTGCGGCTTTCCATGTTGGCGACCGCACCTGCAATCGACGCGAAAACCAACGGAACGACGATGCAGAACATCATGTTGATAAACACCGTGCCGAGCGGCTTGATGGCGGTACCGACATTCGGCCACAGCCAACCGACCAATGCGCCGAGAATCATCGCCAGCAGCATGATGCCCATGAAAGTATAATTCTTTGCAATGGCTTTCTTATTCATAGATACTCCTCCATATCCAGCCCCTCGGGGCAGTTTCACAAATTTACGCGCGAATCGAGAACCTCGCCGCAAGCGACCATGTCTGCAGGTCCTGTCAGGAACAGGTCGCGGATTTCGCTTCCCTCGCGGACAATGTCCACCGACAGAAGACCTCCTCGCATCGTCGCGCGGATGTTTTTCTCGCTGACCAAGCCTTTGATGTGCAAAATCGTCGCCGTCGAGCCCGTACCCGTGCCGCAGGCAAAGGTAAAATCCTCCACGCCGCGCTCCCACGTGCGAAGCAAAAACTCGTTTTCGCCCGTCATTTCGTAGAAATTGACGTTCGCGCCCTTGGGAAATTCGGGATGATACCGAAGCGCCTTGCCAAGCTCAAATAACGCGCGCTCGTCATAATCGGCAAGAGCCTTGATTTCCGCCACCGCGTGCGGAATGCCGGGATTGCCAAGCTCTGCATACGAGCAAAGAACATCTTTCCCGCAAGCGGTAAGTTTCAAATCCAGCCGAATCGCCTGCGGCTGCGGCAGACGGATGCGGTACTGATTTTCCGCGATGCGCTCGCCTGTCACGATGCCCGCTTTGGTTTCGATAACCTGCTTTTCGCCGCACAGTCCTGTTTCAAAGCCGTATCGGCAAATGCACCGCGCGCCGTTGCCGCACATCTCTCCCTCCGAGCCGTCGGCATTGTAAAAGCGCATTTTGAAATCCGCATCGCCCTCTGCCTTGCAAACTGCCATCAAGCCATCTGCGCCGATGCAGAAGCGGCGGTCACACAGAATCTGCGCCAGCGCGCCCAAATTCTCTGCGGCAATCGCGCCATCGAGATTGTCGATGATGATGAAATCGTTGCCCGCTCCGTTCATTTTTGTAAATCGCATGCAGACACCTCATTTCACACGTTCTCTCAATTCTATTATATCGCCACTTTTTGCATTGTAAATGGCTATTATTGCTCTGTATGTTGCAAAAAATGCTCCGCGCGCATTTGACAATCCGTGCCAAGCCCGATACAATACGAATACAGGCGCACCCGCGCAGAAAGGAGACCCTATGCAGACTTGTTATAACTGCGGCAAACAGGTAGAAGACAACGTGCTCATCTGCCCCGATTGCGGCGCATTGGTCAAACGATATACAACCCCCACACGCGAAGAAACACCCACATCCGAGCCGATGCCGCAAAGCATCGCCACAGGCGGCGCGCGCCGCATTTTTGCCGATGAACAGGGCAAACTGCATCTGCGCGGCGGCATACTTGCGTGGCTGATTTTTGCCATCGTCGGCGCGGGCTATCTCGCCTTCAGCATGCTCTTTTCCATCTATATCGGCTCATTCCCCGAACTATTCACAGACCTCTTTGCTGCCGTACCCGAACTTGCGCCCATAGAAGACCTTCTTTTTCAAATCATCGACCTGCTCTCCGCTTTCCGCGGACTTTTCGCGGTGTTTGCCGTGCTTTCAGTCGGAAAATTGATTGCAGGCATTTGCTTTGTGGCAGGCAAGCGGCGTATTGCCCATACGCTCCTGCTCGTCTTTACGGGCATCCTGGCGGCGCTGTTTTTGCGCTTCGGCGTGCTCAGCGAAGGACTTCCGCTGCTGCTGGATTTCCTGCTGACGCTCTTCCTTCTGAAAAATGACCGCGCAATGATGCGCTGACGGAAAACAAAAAAGCAAGCACCGTTTGGTGCTTGCTTTTTTACGTCTTTTTGATAAACTGCTCGCCGCATTTCGGGCATCGGATGTTGATTTTTCCCTTGCCTTTGGGCACGCGTACCTTCTGCCTGCAGCGCGGACAGCGGAAATAGCGGTGCGTGCGGTCTTTGAGCCGGTTGAGAAACTGCATCCACGCGGCGTTTTCCCTGCGCCTTGCGGCAATGTTTCTCGAGTACATGCGCGTGATGCTCCAAACAAGCGGTACATACGCCAAAATATTCAGCACGCTCATCCACGGCGCAATCCATTTTTCGCCGATCCAGCCGAGCAAAATCAACACCAACGCCGCCATCAAAAGCGCGCCGTTGAGCCCATCTGTGCCGTATCGTCCATACATAAAGCGTCGAAACGCGTCACCGAATTTTCGGAACATACCTGCCTCCTGCGTTGTGTTCTTGCCCTCAATTATACCCCTCGCAAGCCCGAAAGCAAGCGTACAGGGGCATTGTTTATAAAAAGTTCACGCCTTTTTGCCCGCAGACAGCACAACGATTCCGCCAAGCACCAGCGCAATGCCGCAAACCTGCACAGGCGTGGGAATCTCGGCAAACACCAGCAGGCCGACCACTGCCGCCACCACAGGCTCCAGGCAGGCGAGAATGGACGCGCGGCTCGAGTCCATGTTCTCAAGCCCCTTCGTGTAAAGGATGTAAGCGGCAAAGGCGGTGAAAAAGCCCATCGCAAGCGCCCACAGCCAAAGATTGCCGTCTGCCGCAAACGCAGTTTGAAGCCCCTGCCAATCGGTCAGAAACGCACCGCCCACAGCGCAGAATCCGAAGGTGTAGAATGTGATGGTCCACGAGTCATAGCCGCGCTTGATGGCATAGCGCCCAAAGATGGAATACAGCGCGTAGCCAAAGCCCGAGCAAAGCCCCAAAACGAGCGTTTTTGTGCCGATCGCCTGCCCCGTTCCGATGCCGGAAACAAGCGCGCACCCTGCCACCGTCATCATAAGCGCCAGCAGTTTTTTTGCCGTAATGCGCTCGGAAAACAGCGCGGCAGACATCAGCATCACAAACACAGGCGCGGTATAGAGCAGGACACTCATCACCGACATCTCCGCCTGCGCAATGCCCGTAAAATAGCATGTGGAGAAAAACAGCAGACTGCAGATTCCTGTGCCGAAAAAGCACCACAAATCCCTGGGTTTTATGCGCAGTTTTTGCGGTGCGCGCAGGGCAAGATACAGCCCCGTAAAGAACATCCCCAAAAGCGCGCGGAGCTCCACCGTCTGCACCGCAAACAGCCCTGCCGTATTCATTCTTCTTGAAAACAACCCCATACAGCCCCACAAGGTGGCCGCACCCAACACATACAGTGTCGGCATCATCTTTTTCATGAGATCTCTCTTTCTAAAATCACCGTTGGTATTTCAGGCCTGTTAAACACGCGCGTGGGCACAAAGCGGTTGAGCCCCAGCCCGCGGCTGACAAGCATCTTTGTTGTGCCCTGCTCATATACGCCCGCGTCATACTCAGGAAACAAATCATGCTTCGTTCCAAGCACGCCGCCGACTCCCGGCAGGCGAATCATGCCGCCATGCGCATGCCCACACAGCACCGTCTGCACGCCAAGCGCGGCCCACTGCGTTAACTGGTCGTTGCGATGCGCAAGCATGAGGATGTAAGCATCTTCTGCCACATCTTTGTGAATTTCATCCACCAACTGCTTGGGTGTCTTTTGCGTCATCGGTCCGTTGGGATCATCCACACCTGCCAGCACGATCTTCGCGCCGCTGCGCTCAAGCAGAACATATTCATTCCGCAGCCACTGCACGCCGCAATCTTCAATCATCGCAAAGAGTTCTTCGCGTTTTTGCTTTTCAATCGCCCACTCGTGGTTGCCCGTCACATAATACACAGGCGCAATCTTGCGCAAGTTCTCAAGCAAAGACGGAATCGCCGTGTAATCCGCCGTCACGTCCGAAAGATCGCCCGTCAGCGCGATGATGTCGGGCTTTTGCTCGCGCACAAGGCTTAATAGCCGCTCGTTATCCTCGCCAAAGTTTCTGCCATGCAGATCCGAAATCTGCACCACGCGAAAACCGGAGAATTCCTGCGGCAAAAGCGCGTCCGCAAGATGATATTCTGTCGGCATAATCGTCTCGTTTTCATAGCAAAAAAAGCCCGCCAAAAGCAGTCCCGCGGCAACAAAACGATGCAACTTCCACTTCTTTTTTTCCTTTGTCATGCCGTTTCCTCCCGTAATTCTTTCGCTATTTTAGCATAAACGCATCCAAAACGAAAGAAAAAACCGTCTGTTTTGCGCCGCCCTGCGCACAAAATACCGCCGCGCAGCCCTGTTTTTTGTGTTTTTTTATTGTGCTGAGGGTCCGATAGTGCTATAATATCACAAAAGAAAAAGAATATTGGATGTGTATCATAGTGAAGTACGGAACTTGGGACGTTCATGCGTCCTATTGCGCGGAAAAAGCGCAGGAATTTGTAAACGCGGGCTTTTCGCCCATCACCGCGGCTGTGCTATGCAGCCGCGGCTATAGTTCTGCCCTTGAGGCAGGAAATGCACTGCGCGCTGACGGCACGCTGTCTGACCCCTTCGGTCTTTTGGACATGGACCGCGCATGCGCGCGTGTTCTGCAGGCAATTGACCGCAAAGAGCACATCGCCGTCTTTGGCGATTACGATGTCGACGGCATCACCGCCACCTGCCTTTTGACGCAGTTTTTGCGCGAGCGCGGGGCGACGGTGACGAGTTATATCCCCGCACGCCTGGAAGAAGGCTACGGGCTGAACGAAATTGCCATCCGCGCGCTGTATGAACAGGGCGTGCAGTTAATTATCACCGTTGACTGCGGCATCACCGCCGAGGATGAGGCAAACCTCTGCCGCTCGCTTGGCATCGACCTTGTCATCACCGACCATCATGAGTGCAAAGACGGTCTTCCCGATGCGGCTGCCGTTGTTGACCCCCACCGCCATGACCAGCCCTCGGGCTATGAACATTTGGCAGGCGTCGGCGTTGCCTTCAAGCTGGCGGCCGCCCTCGCCGGGAACCCAGCCTCGCTCTTAT
>JAZUCN010000214.1:0-6380 GCA_045639205.1 Oscillospiraceae bacterium
TCTGCCGATGCCACCATCGCATACCTAAAAAAGACCTATGACAATGCGCGCTATTATGTCTGCGGCACCGAGTCGCTCAAAGACCAGCTCCGCGCGGCAGGTCTGCAGATTGCAGATACACTGGACGATGATATCAGCGTCCTGCTCCTCAGCTACGATACGGAATTGACCTATCAAAAACTCGAGGATTGCTGTATCCTGCTCGGACGAGGCGTGGACTATGTCGCCACGCACCCCGACATGGTCTGCCCGACAAGTTATGGCTTCGCGCCCGATTGCGGCAGTGTCATCGAGATGCTCGACACCGCCTGCCATCGCCGTCCGCTCGTTATCGGCAAGCCGCAACCCGAGATGGTCTACCTTGCGCTTGAGCGCTTCGGATGCAGAAAAGAAGATGCCTGCCTCATCGGCGACCGCGTTTATACCGACATCGCCTGCGGCGTAAACGCAGGCATCGATACGGTCTTTGTCCTATCGGGCGAGGGCGTGGAAACCGACCCCGAAAAATTCGGCATCTATCCCACCTGGACCCTTCCCGATATCCGCGAAGTTTTGAATGAAATTGAGAAATAAAAGAACCGTGCACCTTCGGGTGCACGGCTTTTTTATGTCGTAGTTTGCGTTTTCTTTTTTGCTCGGATGCGCCGTCTGTGCGTGTGACGCGGCTTTTGCAGCTGCGTTTCGTAGCTCTTGGCGGCTTCGGATTGGGCATCGTAGACAAGCCTGTTGACGCGCAACGTGCCATCGGGGTCTTCTGCCAGGCGGATGCGCACAAGAAATGCACCGTGCTCACCGCACTTGACCATCGACATATAGCGCTTTCCGGGCTGGCTGAGCCACTTTCCCGCCTGCATTTGCTTTTTACATACAGGGCAGAGATTTTCCGCTCCTGTCATGGCGTTAAACGCCGATGCCTTGTCGGCATAGCCGTGATAGACATGGCGGTCCAGGCATCCGGGAATTTCCGCGCCGTGGAAGCCGTTTTCGTGTGTGCTGATGGCCTGCTGATACTGCGTGATGCCGTCTTTCAGGCGGAGTCTGCTGCAGATAAGCGCCGTGTGATACGCATCGCCAAGCGCATCGTGTGCAGGGCGACTCGGCTCAATGCCCATGATTTCCAGCGCTGTTTTCAGCGCCTTTTGCGCCGAGCTTCCATCGGTCTGCGCGTTAAAAATCATCTGTGCGTTATACCATGTGCTCACCCACGAATCATCAAGCCCATGCAAAACAAGGTTTTCCTTGAGAATGGTGATGTCGTCAAAACCCCATGTCAAAAACACGCAGTCTTCACCGCACCAGTTTTGAAAGCGCGCCATGGCTTCTGCAAAACTTACGCCGCTTGCTTTGAGCATCGCGTCTTTGATGCCTGTCAGGCTGCTGACTTTGCGATTCATTTTTTTGTAGTATTTCGGCTGGATGAGAACCTGAAACTCGTCGGCAACCGTCTGGTCTTCCAAAAGTCTGACAGCGCCAATCTGAATCACCTCACCGCGGATGGGCGAGGGCAGTGGCTTTTTTGCCGCATACGAGCCCGGCCATGGCTGATTCCATTCCATATCGAGGACAATATAGTGCATATTCCGTGCTCCTTCGCATAATCGCGTTTATCGTAACACAAGCGCGCGGTTGTGTAAATCCTTATTTGCGAAGAAACACGGACAAAACGCCTGCATAGAATGGAAAAATGATGGAAAGGCGGGATATATATGCCCTTTTTGTTCTTAAGTCCCTCGACACAGAGTTTTAATCCCTACGTTACAACCGAGAACGAGCAATACTGGATGAATCGGCTTGCCGATGAAATGGTTCCATACCTGCATGCAAGCGGCATCAATGTCGTGCGCAATGACCCCACGGCAAATGCCGCTGCGTCTATCCGCCAATCAAACGCAGGTGAGTATGATTTTCACCTCGCTCTGCACTCAAATGCTTCGCCCGAGGACCGCGCAGGAAGCCGCCGCGGTGTGGAGTTCTATTATGCTCCCGGCAGTGAAGCTGGGCTTCGCATGGCGAACATTCTTGCCGATGAAATTGAAGAGGTCTATCCACTTGAAGATGATGTGCGCGTGATTCCCACGACCACCATCGGCGAGGTGCGCCGCACACGCGCGCCGTCTGTATTGGCAGAACTTGGGTATCATGATAATGTCGACGATGCCAACTGGCTGACAGAGAATCTGCAGCAGGTCGCGCGGGCGCTCAGCGAGGGTGTGGCGGAGTATTTTGATGTGCCGTTTATCACGCCGCAAACGCCGCGTGCAGCGCAGGTGCGCGTCAATTCGGGAAACCTCAACATCCGCGAAAGACCGAGCACCGATGCTCCCATATTAACCACTGCTCCCAATGGCGCGAGTCTGCAAATCCTCGGCACGGACGACGGTTGGAGCACCGTGGAGTATAACGGACTTTACGGCTTTGCCGCCAGCAGGTATCTTTCGACATGACAGGATTCCTATTGACAAACTTTGTATAATAAAAGAGAGAAAACCACGTAGGAGATGTGCGGCATGAAAAGGCTGCTGTTCATATTTGCGCTCATGGCGACGGTGCTCTTTTCGGGCTGTCAGCAAGCGCCCGAGCGGCAGGAAACGATCCTTGCCGCAACCACGGCAACTGTCGCGGAACTGGCGCAGACGCTCGTGGAGGGTACGGATATCACTGTCCGCGCGCTCATCACAGAGCCTGTTTCCTGCCTGCACGATTATACGCTCAGCGTCAGCCAAATGAAAATCCTGCACCATGCCGATGCCGTGGTGATAAACGGGCTTGGCATGGAAGCGTTTATGGACGATGTGCTGAAAGACACGCAGGTCATCGATGCCTCGGCAGACATCCAAGCGCTTGAAGTTTGTCACGAACATGAACACGAGCATCACGGGCACGCGCACGAATTTGATGCGCATATCTGGCTCGACCCCATGCGCGCGGCGCAGATGACAAAGACGATGGCGCAGGAACTGGCAGTTCGGTATCCCGCGCACGCGGATACTTTTGAAGCAAACGCGAAAGTGTATTGCGAGAAGCTCGAAGCGCTTGTGCAATATGGCAAGCAGGAACTCTCCGCGCTTACTTGCCGCGATATGGTAACCTTCCATGACGGCTTTGCGTATTTTGCCGATGCCTTTGGATTGCACATTGCCGCGTCCATGGAAGTTGAGGCGGGAAGCGCCCCTGCCGCAGGAGAACTCAAAGAAATCATCAAACTCGTGCAATCGCGCGAAATTTCCTCTGTTTTTACTGAAAAAAGTGCGGATGCCGACACCGCACAGATTATCGCGCAGGAGACTGGCGCGCGCGTATTTGTCCTCGATATGGGCATGAGCGGCAGTGATTACATCACCGCCATGACACACAATATTGATACCGTAAAGGAAGCGTTGGGATGATTCCGTTTGTACACAAGCATGAAGGCGATTGCGGCGAAGTCTGCTGCCTCAAAATTGAAAATCTTGGCGTGCGCGCAGGTGCATCTGTGATTCTTGAGGACATCAATCTGCACATGCACTGCGGTCAGATCGTTGCGCTCATTGGCCCGAACGGTGCAGGAAAATCCACACTGATTGAAGCCATTTTGGGAAACCGCGAATACACTGGCAATATCAGTTTCCACCGAGCAAACGGCGAAAGTGCGCGCCTGCGCATCGGCTATGTGCCGCAGAGCCCGAGTTTTGACAAGGGTGACCCTGTGAGCGTTTTGGACCTGTTTTCCTGCTGTATCAGCCCCCGCGCGGCATTTTTGCCGACAAAAAAGGCACAGCGCGAAAAGGTGCTCGAGTGCCTTGCACGCGTGCATGCGCAGAATCTCATTGACAAGAAAATCGGCACACTTTCGGGCGGCGAATTACAGCGCGTACTGCTTGCGCTCGCGCTTGAGCCGATGCCCAATATGCTCATCCTTGACGAGCCGCTTTCGGGCGTGGATGTCGAGGGCATGACGCTACTGATGGACATGTTAGATGAGATTCGCCGCCGCTACGATCTGTCCATTCTCATGACAACGCATGATTTTTCCGTCCTCGAGCATTACTGCGACCGCGTGGTCTTGCTGCAAGAGCGCATCTTGTGCAAGGGCACGCCCCAGCAGGTACTCTCGTCAAAGGAATTCTGCGAGGCGTTTCACATCGGGGAGGGCAGGGCATGATGCAGATTTGGTATACGATTTGTGAAGCATCGGGACTGGAATTTCTGTCCATGCGGTTCATGCAGAATGCCGCACTTGCGGTTTTGATCATGGCGCCGCTGTTTGGCTTGCTGTCAACGATGATCGTCACGGGAAAGATGAGTTTTTTCTCTGACGCGCTTGGACATTCAGGCTTTACGGGCATTGCCATCGGCGTTTTGTGCGGCTCGATGATGCCGACCGTTTGGGCGGTAGGGCTCGCGGTTTTGTTTGCGCTGTTGTTTACTTACGTGCGAAGCCGAAGCAATCAGACGGCAGACACGGTCATTGGCGTTTTTTCCTCGACCGCGGTGGCGCTTGGCATTTTTATTGCCACACTCGGTGGTGGAAGCTTTACAAAATTCAACAAATATCTCATCGGTGATATCCTTTCGGTCACGCCGCGCGAAATTGCGCTGCTTGCCATCGTGCTTTTGGGCGTGATTGTCCTTTGGCTTTTGGCATCCAACCGCCTCGTGCTCACGGCAATTCACCCTGCGCTTGCCTCCTCGCGCGGCATTTCCAACCGCCGCTACGAGATGCTGTTTACTGTTTGCGTGGCGGTGGTCGTGACGCTCGCGATGAGCTGGGTGGGCCTCATGGTCATCAACTCGCTTCTCGTTCTACCTGCGGCGGCGGCAAAGAATATTGCTAAAAATCTACGGCAATATCACCTGTTTTCGGTGTTTGGCGCACTTTTGAGCGGAGTTTTTGGGCTTGTTACCGCCTACGCGCTTGGCACATCGGCAGGTGCGGCAATCGCTTTGTATCTTGCCGTTTACTTTGCTGTGACATTTTGTTTCAGAAAGACAAGACAATAAAAAAGCGGACAGCAAATGCTGTCCGCTTTTTTTATAGCAATTTATCGATGGGAAGTTCCTGCAAGGGGAACTCGCCGCGGGAAGTATCGGCTTCTTCTGCGACGGATATCGCATGGTCATAGATGAAGCAGGTCGAAAGTTGATAGGTTTTTTCAGCAATCTCGCAGGTATCTTTGAGCACTTCAAAACTCGATGCGTGCAGGGAAAGTCCCTCGCCGCAGGCTTTCATCACGGCTTCCTTGCGCGTCCAAAGCGCTGGAAAAGTGAAAATCTCGGAAGTGTCCAGACACGAAAACTCCTGCTTCGTCAAAATGCGCGATAATACATCGGGGTTCGCTGTGCGCCAGAGCGGTTCGGTATCTGCGCCCACAGGATTCTCGGATACGGCGAGCACTGCCAAATTTCCGCCATGTGAGAGATTAAACTGCGCAGATGCAGTTGGCAGATACGGCTTTCCGAGAGGCGTGTAGCAAAGGCTATCATCGTCTGTGATGCCGAGCACCGCTCGCAGCAGAAGGCCTGCGGCGGCGGTACGCAGTTTGTCGTCTTGCTTTTTGAGGCTGTTTACGCGTTCTGCGCGCGCGGAGGACAGCAGAGGAAGCGCAAGTTCAAGTTTGCTATCTAAACCTCGGATATCGGTATAAAAGAGCGTTCGCACCGCGTTTTCACCTCGTTTTTTTGCGTGTTTTTCATTATTTTAACAGCAATTTTGGTGCAAAACAAGGAAAAAATACGCCAAAAACGAAAGCCGAGTTGCCTTATTCCTCTTTTTTTGCCGCATCGGGCTGCGTGCGCGAGGCGGTTTTCTTTTTTCTCACGCGCATGATGACCAGCACAGCGACTGCGCCGATGACGGCGAGCGTCAAGAGCGTGGGCAGGGCGCGGACGAGCCAGATGCAGAAATTCTGCCAACCGCGCGCAAAGGACTTCCAGCCATCGCGCGAGGCAGAGGAAATCTTCTCGCCAAAGGTGCGCGTGACAGGCGCGGTGGGCGTATAAATCTCGACTTCGCGCAGGCGGATGGTAACGGTGGAGTAGGAAATTTCCATGTCCAAATTGCGCAGATTGCGCTCGATGGACTCGATTTCGTAGCGGACATCTGCAAGGCGCTCTTCAAGCGCGATGAGGTTTTCGACCTCGACCGCTTTTTCGAGCATCGACAGGAGCCTTTCTTCCTGCGTGTAGAGCGCCGATAGGCGCGCCTCAAAATCCGTGTACGACGAGGTTACATTTTCTGCCGTGCGGCTTGAGGACAGCACATTTCCCAAACCGTCCGCGCGGGAGAGGGAGTCTTCAATGCGGTCTGCGGGGACGCGCACGAGATAGTAAGCCGCGCGGCCGCGCACGCGCGTTGAGCCGTCGGACTCGTAGCGCACATCACGGCTGACAACGGAACTTGC